>CALDIE010000283.1 GCA_937901625.1 uncultured Lachnospiraceae bacterium | reverse complement strand
GCTATTTGAGTTGAGAGAACAAAGACATAATGGTCAAAAACAAATCGAGCGGAATCTGGTTGGGTTCCGCTCGATTTGTTTTTTAGGGTATTAATGGCTCAGTCTTTTACAATCTTGACGGTCTGATGGCCTGCCATACGGAGGTAATACACTCCGTTGGGAAGCGCGGATACATCAATCGTGGTTGTCCCGATTTGGACTTGTGCTTCCATAACGCGCTGGCCCAGGGCATTATGCACGACCGCGTTTCCTTGCATCTGGCTCTCTATCGACAAAGTGGAGCTGGCGACGGTTGGATAAACGCAGAAAAGGGCTTCGTCGTCGCCTATGCCAACGGTGGTTTCCACCACGATGGGTCCCACCTGCACCGACTCGCCTTCGGGGTAAACGGCCGAGAGCGTGTAGCGGTGGGTGCCAGAAGGCAGGTCGTAGTCGGTGTATTGCAATTCGCCGACGGTGGCCAGAAGGGCATCGTCACGATAGAGCTTGTAGGCGGTTGGCGAGCCTTCGACGGGCAGGCCCCAAGTGAGACTGACGTTGTCGTTGCCAAACACTTCGGCAGCGAAGTCGGTGGGCGGATACAGAATGGCAGCTTGGGCGTATCTCATGCAGGAGGCCCTGCCGTCCAAACCGTCGTCGGAATAGGTCACGTAGAGCTTCCCGTCAACGGCAAGGATGCAAGGATCGTCTGAGGCTCCTTCCGAGACCAAGGTGGGGCCGACATTCGACCACGAATCGTCAAACTCCATCACACTCAAATAGTTGGATTCTGCATCGTTGACGAAAGCAATGGTGAATCTTTCGCCGTTCATGCACGAGCTTATGTCTGAAACGACGCCGCCCGACAAGTTCTCGCCGATGTTTTCCCAGTCGTTTCCGTTGAATCGGGCGGCTTGGAGGTGTTGGCTGCCGCTTTCGCAATAGGCAATCCAAAGATTGTCGTTCTCGTCGATGGAAAGGCTTTGATAGTAATAGATGTTGCTGATGGCGTTGCCTACCAATACCCATTCTCCGTTTTCAAACTTCCTGACTTTCAGTGCGTTGCCTGCCATGTAGTCGCCATAGCTGATGATGGGCGTATTGTTGCTGTCGAAAACGAGGTCTTGGTGGCAGGCATATTCGTTGCTTGGTGCATAGATGCCGGTTCCGCTCAGAGGTGTCCAGACGTTATTCTCCAGCTTATAGACCACGCCGATGTAGTTTTGGGAAACGTCGCGGGCAAGCAGGTAAGGGGTCTCGTTGTGGTCCAAATAGATGTGAGTCTCGACGCTGCAAAAGTCGCTGCCCACCGATGTCCATTGGGTGCCGTCCCATTTCATGACGTGGCCCGTGTCGTTCATGTTGTTTTCCGAATAGGCGACATACACGTCACCATTGGAAGCCACGGCCAAGCCGCCTTGTGAAACGGAGCACGAGGTGTTGATGTTGCCCATCTGTTCCCAGCTGTCTGAACCTGAGGCGTTTTTGTAAAGCGCAGGCGCATTGCCTTGTTTTCCAAAGACATAAAGGCTGCCTTCAGGGTCAATGGCTATGCCAAAGGTTTGCAAGGCGTCTTGTGAGAAACAGCGAGGCCCGACGTATTCCCAAGCCCCGTTGAGCGGCTCATTGACAACGATGGTGAAGCTTTGGGTAGTGCTGTGAAGACAATCGGATAGCACGAGGGTCACTTCATATTCCCCGGGTTGGGCGGGAATGCCAAAAAGCGCCGCCGATTGGCCGTCATATTGTTCTAAAGTGAGCCAGTCCGGGCCTTGCAAACTGATGTTGACGTAAGCGTCGTCTGGGTCGTGGAAATAAACATTGTAAAGGTAGTTGAGGTTGGCATAGGCTTCGGTGTTGGGCGCCGAAGTGAACAGGGGCGCGGCGGTTTCGTCGCCATTGAGATAGGGGCTTCTGACCGCGTTTTCAATCGTGCCGTCAGGAGCGATGAGCAACCCGATGATTCGGACGTAGTTGTAATCCCAGCCTTCGTCCAAAGTGCTAACGAACTCATAATTGGCCGACTGGCCGCTTGACAGCGAAGCAGGGAACGAGTTTTCGGCTCCGTCGTAGTCGCAAAGCAGTTGTCGCCCGACATGGTCATAGGCCATGCGGTTGGCAGGGACGGGATTGGGCAGGCTCTCGAATCCACCCATGGGTCCGTATGCGCCTCCGCTGTAGGAGTTGGACTGGTTGTAGGAAGGTGCCGGCCCCGTCACGCCGTCTTCGGTGAGAATGGCGGCAAAACGGTAGTTGCCTGACATGTTTTCCAAAGCCGTTGCTACGACGCTGACGGTCAGTTGTCGGCTTTCAAGGTCGTAATTGCAGTTGATTCCCATGCCGACTTTTGCCGGGATTTGGCTTTCGTCCGCAACTTTCTGGAACCAGTTTTGGGTGTCAAGCGACAAGAAGCGACGCCCAATGTTGGCTGATGGCGCTCCAAGCAAACCAGAGGCTTGATAGTATCCCTCGTTGGCCATGGGGTCGCTGCAATGGATGGCGACGAAAATGACGTTGTCATAGGTGTTGCATAGCGAATCGCCGTAATAGATGCCTCTGGGGCACCATTGGCACCATGTGCCGGTCAGTTCCTCGACGAGGACGTTCTTTTGTGCATAGCTGGCGCCCAAAATGAGCGTCACGAGTAGGGTTAAGAGTGTTTTTTTCATGGTGATAAGTGTTTTCTTGTTCAAGTTGCTTCTTCCAAACGTCCGTGGCAGTTCTTGTACTTCTTGCCGCTTCCGCAAGGGCAGGGATCGTTCGGGTAGATCTTCTTTTCCTTACGAACGGTATTGGCTGACTTTGCCTCCTTAAAGAGCGCGTCCCTCTTCTCCTGATCAAAAATCTTTTCCCACTCGGGAAGTCCGTACAACCAGTCGGCTCTCGCATCTACCATATTCTTGTATAAGAGTTCCTTATCGAAGGCCAGATTAACTACGGTATCCTCTTCCATCGTCTCAATGGGATTGGGAATCTTTAAGCTCTCCTGAATTCCATCCAGAAAGGCTGTCATATACATAATGGACAGACCATACTTATCCGCTAACTCCTTTACGGTTCCTTCTACCTTTTCATCCGGATTTTGAAGGAGCTCCTTGTAGATCCTGGTCTCCTCTCTGAAATAATCATTCCACATCTTCTGCATCTGGAGACGATCATTATTCTGTGTATCATAAGCCATCTTATGCCAATTATCGAGTAATGCCATGTTCTTTTACCTCTTCTTTATTTTCTATGGTCGAAGGAATCCCATTCCCCACACATACATAAAATATTATACAACGTATGTCAAATCTTGGCAACAACACCACACATCAGTACATTTTTCTATAAACCGCGCATCAGTACATTTGTTTCCGATATACGACGATATATTCATCCTCCCATATCACTTTTGTCTCGCGCCTTATATATTCCCATGGAATCTCCTCATAACAAAGACTGTCGAATACACTGACATCTTCGAAGCCCTTCTGTGTCTCGACAGCGGTAAGTATCACAAGTTCCGGAGATTGATCATTAACATGCGGCATCTCTGTTACTCCTTTTAAGAGCCTTACATATTCCGTATACTCTTCCGCCACATAGCCTCCCGGAAGATACTCTAAAACACCCCCGATATCCGAAACCTCCGTCAAAGCTCTGTATACAGACTCTTCCGGACCCGTTACCTTCGCTATCTGATATTCTTTTGATGCAAGCGCCCAGATGATCAGTACACCAAACAGTGCCCGCGACAGATAAGCGAAACTGTTCTTTTTCATATTCTCCAGCAAAGAGAACGCCGCTGTCATGCCAAACGCAATGGGAAGTGCCAGATATACATACACTCTGGTAAAAGGAAGGACTCTCTGCACCAGCATAAGCGGTATCACCAGTCCCAATGTTAAGAGGCTAAAGTCACAAAAGGATGGCAACATGAGTTTTTTTTCTTCTCGCGATCACAATTCCGACAACCGAAACGATCAGCGTAAGCAAAGCGAAAATCCCTGTCAGTCCGTAAGAAAGAAAACGAAAGATATCAATCATCTCTCCTGCCAGTCCCCGCACCACATTTTCAAACGGAATGCTCCCCGTATATTGTGAACTGCGCTTTAAGTATTCCTTTATCCCTAAAATTAACGTCTCCAACGGTGCTTTTACAAATAAGGACAGCGTTTTATATCCGAAATACGCCCTGTAGCGGTCTTCAAACTCCAAGGGATATTTTACCGGTACACCCAGGCAGATAAAGATCGGCATATAAACCGCAAATACCGCTGCCGCTGTCACCACTGCGCAGAGAATGAGTTTCCAAAACCGTTTTGCATCTTTATCGCGAATGCAGCTACCGATCAGATACAGGACGATCGGAAGCATGCAATACAGATATGTAGGGATCGTATAAAGCCCCAGCAAAAAACTGCCTCCCAGTCCGATATAATACCGCGCTCTGTTCTCTCCCTCCGGTTCCGTAATCCCCAACATACAGATGATGGCCGTTAAGAAAAACGTCATACACAGAGTATACCCTCTTCCACGTACCGCATATTCCGCGATCCCGTGAGAGACTCCGTACAGGCAGGCAAAATAAACCGCCTCCTTATCTCCCGCAAACAGATATTTTCCCCCGATCTTAAGAACCAGCGCAATATTGATAAGCGCAAACAGGCAGGATATTCCTCTCGTTCCGATCAAAATATTCCCTGTAATCTTATCCAGGATACTGCTTAAGAAAATGTAAAATACATGATTGCCGGGCGCATCCCACTGCGTGATCCCATATAGAAGACTTTCCCTGCTGTATTTTAAATAAAATCCCACTTCGTCACTGTTCGGGATCAACGTAAAGAACAGGATCCCGTAATAAACCGCAAAAAAGAGTATCAGCCAAACGATCGGCGGACACCCTTTTATCGGTGATATTATTTTGTTTTTTGACTTCACCTTATCTCTCATCTTCTCCCGTTTAAAAGACTCTTCATTTTACGCCGGTGTTTCTTAAGAGATTTACGTCTATCCCCAAAAGTGCAGATAAATATTTCTTATTACTCCAAAGCCATACGCCCATACCGCCAGCAGGATCACAATAAGATTCAGACCACAGCGGATCATTAAAACCTTGCGAAAAGCCGCCTCTTTGGACAGCCCGCGGTATGTTACCTGTACACCTTCTTTCGCCTTTTTTCTTTCTGCTTTCCAGGGATAATGATAGATTAAAAGCACCACCATCCATACATAAAGGACGGCAGTAAAAACCAGCACATACGGTCTCCATCCATGTGCATCGATCTCTTGTGCCAATGTAAGAAGTCCCTTTATATCAAACTTCCTCATCGGCAGTATTTTATCCAATAACATCCCGTGCATATTCCAACAGTCAAACTGCCCCTGCGTGTCATAGTCAAACATCAAACCCAGGGTTCCCAGTATTTCCGATACGATCCCCAGGGTAACAAACGGTCCCGATTTTACAATATCGGTAAACAGCAGTACTACGGACAATACGGATAAATATACCAGCCAGTATCCCTGTGTGCCTGCGCAATAATAAACACAGATTATGCCCGCTGTCCCGCTCCAGAGGTATTCTTTCAGCCGGCTTCGATCCTCTGTTGACTCTCTTTTCAGATATAGAAGCATGCAAAGTGCTACGATCAGTACCCAAAATACCGGCACCCCCCCCGATGATCTCTGCCTTTCCTTCCAAAAGGGAAGTGATCGCTCTGGCCTCCCGATCGTATTTTGTGGCAATCCCATCCGGATCCGCCAGTATAAAGGGAAGATCAATTATCTTTCCCACTACCAGCGGTGATACTGCCGTAAGTCCGAGTTTCCATATTCTTTTTTCATGAAGAAGATAAGCAGGGATCAGGATAAACAAGGAGAAGAACTTGATCTGTCCTGCAAAAATGAAAAATGCCAGAAACTTTTTCTCATCTTTATCCAAAAGCGCTTCTATCGCCAGAAGGGTAACCCATACCCCCAGAATATCGATCTGTGAAGCAAGACAGACTGCGTCGATCGTTAAAATACCGCTTTCAAGCATAAAGACCGCATCCGCGCTGCTCTCCTTATCCACTCCAACCTTCTCTAAGATCCTTCTTACCGTCCGTGAAGTGAGATACAAGAGGATCAGAAGGTATAACTTACCATACACTCGTGCAAGAAAGTAATCCTGAATATTTGCTACACCGCTGATCTTCTCAATCAAATACAGCGGCAACTGCCATATTCCCATCAGAAAATTAGTCAGCATGCCATAGGCCGCCGTGTGATCCATAATGCCGCTTTGCTTCACCTCGATATTAAGAGAATAGTAGTGAAGGAATCTTCCGGAGAACAAACTCTCCCAAAACAGCATCCCCTGCCGGATGTTGGAATTAATATCCGTATAATAATATATCGCCGTGATGACCAAGAGAATACCATAGAAAACCAGTCTTCTCTTATCACATTCAGCCAACCGTTTTTTCATTTCATCCCCCTGTAGCAGACATCATTCTCCCCCCGTTCTCCTCTTCTCTTCACACTTTAAAGCATATACCCCATCATTCAGCCGAGGCGCCCTGTCTGATCAGCGCGATCGCATCCCGCACCGATTCCACCGGGATAATCCTGCTGCCTTTGATGTTTTTGACACGCTCACAGGCACCTCTCGGAACCACGCAGGTCTCATATCCCATCTTAACCGCCTCGCTTACACGCATCTCGATCTGGCTTACGCTTCTAACCTCTCCGCTTAAGCCAACCTCGCCGAGAGCAAGCAAACGGTCATCTACCGGTATATTTAAAAAACTGGATACCACCGCCATCGCTATCGCCAGATCCATCGCCGGCTCTACGATCCTCATTCCGCCGGCAATATTGACATACGCGTCACAGTTGCCAAGATGCAGACCCAGTCTTTTTTCCAGAACTGCCATCAACAGATTGATACGGTTTAAATCCGCGCCGGAAGACTGTCTTCTGGGGATTCCAAACGCCGTCTGACACACAAGTGCCTGAATCTCCAAAAGGATCGGCCGGGTACCCTCCACACAACAGGAAGTAAGATCGGAAGAGCACACGTCTGAACTCCAGTCACTAGCTTATCTCGTAT
>CALDIE010000282.1 GCA_937901625.1 uncultured Lachnospiraceae bacterium | reverse complement strand
TGCAAATGGCGACTCGAAAGAAATATCGGAGTTACAGTTTACATATGATGATCCGTTAAATAATCCTTCTGAAAATGAGATGTCGGAAAATAATAGTTCAGAAAATAGTAGTTCAGAAAATACTAGTCCGAGAAATACTGATTCGGGAAATACCGGTTTAATGGATATTCGAAAATGAAGGAACGGGGATATATGAATGATGAAAGAGAAAATAGTTCAATATAAAGGCGATATTATAGTCATAATCATATTTATCATAGGGATTGGAGCGCTTTTTGGGAAAAAGAAATATGAGGATTACCAGTATGAATTGATCTATAGGCCCATATATGCGCGGGAGATATCAGGGATGTTTGGAGAGATGAATCTGAGTGATTTGAAATATGGAGGTTTTCTGCTGGAAAACGAAAAAGGAAAGGATATGCTGTGGTTTACATTTGTGATCAATGAAGGTGGAGATGATTACCCTGTTAAAGAAATCAGGGAAATATGTGACCTATATACAGTATATTGCAATACACATCCGGAGAGTGAGATTTGTGAAAACGATGTTGTTATAGAAATCCGGCATAGGTGGGATGATGGATTTGATTATAAAGTATATAACTACGATCGATCTGAATGGACAGATGAATTGGATGATAAACCAAGAGGATGGTGGTTGGAAAATATACATTTTAAAGATTGGACGGAATTTGAAACCAGTTTTTCGGATATAAAAGGTGGATATTGTGCATTTGAAACATTGGATGGTATAGAAGAAGCAATGCCAATTTTAGGTGAAGATCCGGTTTATATAAATATAATGTTATATAACGACGTATCAGAAGAAAATAAGCAAATAATCTATGAAAAGTTACCCAATTGTACAGTTGAATTCAGATGATCCTTTTGAAGCTAATGTAATACAAGGCAAATTGTGGTACAATAAATCAATGATTTTTGGAACTGACGGAGCGGGATATGAGTGTTGCAAAAAAGAGTACCGGCAAGAAAGGGAATGCGCCGCAGGGCGTAAGCGAGGAAGAAAAAACGATCCTTTCGGATGCGGAAAATAAGAGTTTTAAGAGAGTATACCTGATCTTCGGAGAAGAGGATTTTTTAAAACAGTTCTATAAGAAACGTCTTTTGGGTGCGCTGGTTTTGCCGGGGGATGAGTTGAACTATGCCCGTTTTAAGGGAGATGACATGACGGAGGATGAGGTGATCTCATTTTCCGATACCATGCCGTTTCTTTCGGATTACAGGACCGTGCTGGTTCTTGATTCCGGACTGTTTGCTGTCGGAAAGGGAGACTCCATGGCGGATTTTGTCGGAGGGAATCTCCCCGATACCACGGTTATGATCTTTGTGGAATCCGCTGTTGATAAAAGGTCCAGACTCTATAAGGCCGTGACGAAAGTGGGACTTGCCGCGGAGGTAAACCGGAAAAACGAGGAATATCAAAAGACCTGTGTCGTTAGAGCTTTCGCCAGAGTTAACAAAAAGATGCGGGATATAAATATTTCGTATCTGCTGGACCGCACCGGTCCGGATCTTGCCAATCTGGCCAATGAGATGGATAAGCTGATCGCGTATGCGTATGACAGGGAGGAAATCACCAAAGAGGATATCGACGCGGTGGTGATCGCTCATACAAAGGATCATATTTTTGAGATGATCAACGCCTGCACGGAACGGCAGGCATCAAAGGCTCTCCGTTATTATCACGAGTTGCTTGCGGAGAGGGAGTCTCCCGTAAAGATCATCCGCATGATGGGGACACAGTATCATCAGATCCTTATGGTAAAGGAGATGCGGTCAAAGGGGATCTTAGAGGGTGAGATCGCGGGCAAGATCGGGATCAGGGAATTTGCTGTAAGGATGAGGGTAAAACTGGCTTCTCAGTATACGAAGAGGGAACTGTTGGATGCGGTAGACCTTTGCCTTGCGGCGGAGGATTCGTTTAAAGAGGGTCTGATGGGAGACAGACTTTCAGCTGAGACATTGATCGTTAAACTGAGTCAGAGGGGTGAACAGGGATGAAGATATTGTTTATCTTTACCGGCGGAACGATCGGAAGTACGCGTAAGAATGACGGATACATTTCTACGGATTCAAACAAATCTTATATTCTTCTCGACAAGTACAGGGAAGTATACGGAATCGATTTTGAGATGGATCTTTGCGAACCCTATCGGATCCTTAGTGAAAACGCAAGCGGTATTCAGATCCGGACGCTTTTGACGGTTTTGGAGGAGACTCTCTCGAAGGATAAGAAAGAGATTGACGGAGTGATCGTAACGCACGGTACGGATACATTAAAGTACAGCGCGTCCGCGGCAGCGCTTCTGTTTCGTGACAGTTTTGTTCCCGTTTTTTTTGTATCAAGTAACCATACATTGGAGGAAACATCGGCAAACGGGATCGCGAACCTTCACGGGGCGATATCATGTATCCGGAAGGGTGAAAAAAAAGGAGTCTGGATCTCCTATCAGAACCCGGGAGAAGAGACACAGATACTGGATCCGCTATACACGGTTGGACCGGAAGCATATTCCGATGCTTTGTATGATTTAAGAGACTTTGAACCGGAAAAGGGGATGAGGAAGAGACATTTCTCTCTGCCGGGGAGTCTTATGACAGATGCGGAAATCGCCGGACGCCGTAAAGAGATCATTGCGGATCTGGATGAGAACTGTGAAAATGTGCTGATGCTTACCTCTTATCCGGGAAGAGTATATCCGGATATCCCGAAAAATACCCGTTACATCATCCACGGCACGTACCATTCAGGAACGATCAATACGGCGTCAGAGGAGGCTCTGCTTTTTTTTAGAGAAGCAAAAAGTCGTCATATTCCCGTTTTTTTAAGCGGATGTACGGAAGGCATCGGTTATGAAAGCACATCCGTCTTTGACGATCTGGGACTTCTGCCTGCCGTTGATATCTCGCCGCAGGCCTTATATATGCTTTTATGGCTGGGGTTGTGGACGAAAGAACAATAAAACCAAAAGAGGACATATCTATGGGATCGATCTACGGAAGAGAAATGAATGACGAATTGATAAAAGACTGCGAAGATGCCGGGAAATGTCTGGATGAAATGGAATTATTCATCGAAAATAAGTCGTACGATATGGCGATGGAAAGATTAAACCATTGCCTCAGACCGGAAATCTTAAGCCGCTACGGTGAGGCGGCACAGGGGGAAGTCAGGATCAATGTTGAGGAAGCCTTCGAGGCAGTGATCGCAGCCAACTACCTGTATCCGAAGGATAATATCATCCTTGAAAAATACCCCTTTGGGGCTTTGTATTTTTATCGAGGTACTGTTTCGTTATTGAAAAAGGAGTATGACGCTGCCAGAAAAGATTATTTTCTGGCAAAGAACCGTGCGCCGGCCAGTTTCCTGTTTGCGTTTCGTTATGGTGAAGAATTTAAGAGAAACGGGGATATGCGCAGTTACCTTGAGTCTACCAGGGAGCTGTTTACCATAGCATTCCGCCCCGGGGATATAGCGCAGTGCTTCCGCAACATGGGATACTTTTTTGTGGAAGAACAGCAGTATCGTCTGGCAAGGACCTTTTATGTGATGAGCACCTTCCATCAGGAAAAGAACGAAGCCGTCGAGAAGGAGTTAGAGTATATCAGCCGTGTGACGGGAGGCACGATCGATTCCACCAGTCGCTCGGATGTGGAATACGCAGTGAGAGAGTATGATATACCGCTTTTGGGAAATACGGAGCTGTTAAATCTGGCAACGCAGATGGCGCATTATTACCTCGAAAAAGGGGAAAAAGAGATGACGCGCTACTATTTCGACATTGCCTACAACATGTCTCAAAAAGACAGGATCGAGGGGCTGATCGGAAAACTGGGATGACACCTAAGCCTTATGCCCTCCAATCTGAGAGTTGCGCGCGATCGTCGTGGCTCCCTCTTTGAGATCGGTTCCCTTTAATACCGCGTTTTTACCGAATTTCTTTTTCATATCCAGAAGAGCTAACTGAAGATTGTTTTCCCTTTCTTCGGACCGCTCTTCTTCTTTTTCTTTTCCTTCTTTTGCGGCGTAATCCGTAAAGATATCCAGTTGTTCATATTTTTCTTCGGATCGTATCTCCTTGGCGACCGAGACCGGGATCACGTGGTTGGCAACGATGTTGATCCTTCTGGATTGCAATAAAGGGTTGCTGATCTGATCGAAGAGCTGCATGGTGTATTCTTCGATCAGACGGGCGGAAGAGGTATAGCGGGGGAGATTGATGCTTCCGTGCCCGTGACCGGGAACAAGTCGCCCATAGTGATCTGTATGTACATCTCCTTCATATCTGGACAGGATGGCCTCGTCCTCCAGATTCTGTTTATCGTATCCGATGGTCAGCACGATCTGATCGGTCACCAGGCGTCTTTCCACCAGGTCGAACACCAGCAGATCGGCCATTTCCCTTACGACAACACGCGTTTTCTCATGGTCATAAGGACAGGATAAGACCTGCCCGGAACTCAGACTGTTGTTTTCCGGACGATAGGACTGAATATCTTCGATCGTAGCCGTCTCACGCCCCCATGCGTGGTCGATCAGAAGCTCGGCGTTAACGCCGAAGAGACGGAACAGGAGGTCTTCGTTGTGAAAATCATTTTCGGATCCGATCGAACAGCGTGCGATATCCCCCATCGTAAACATCCCGTGTGCGGCAAGTTTTTTCTCTGTACCGTGTCCGGTACGCCAGAAGTCCGTGAGGGGACGGTGATCCCATAAGAGCTCACGATAAGTCCGTTCATTTAATTCAGCGATCCTCACACCGTGTTCATCGGCCGGGATATGCTTTGCGACGATATCCATGGCCACTTTGCACAGATAGAGATTGGTTCCGATCCCCGCGGTGGCGGTAATACCTGTCTCGGCAAGAACGGTATGGATCATCTCTTCGGCCAGTTCTCTGGCGGTTCTGTTGTAATGCTTTAAATAATGTGTCACATCGATAAAAACTTCATCGACGGAATAAACATGAAGATCCTTAGCGGATACGTATCGGAGGTAAATACTGACGATACGGCTGCTCGTTTCGAGATACAAAGCCATACGGGGAGGGGCAACGATATAGTCGAGTTTCATCTCCGGATGTGTTTCCAGCTCACGGATATCGTCGGAAGAGCAGGAAAAGGTATCTGTTCCGGTCGTCTGTTTTAAGACGTTAAGTCGGTCCTTATTGATCTCATCCGCCTTTGAGATCACTTCAAAAAGTCTGGGGCGGCCGGGAATGCCAAATGACTTTAGGGATGGAGAAACTGCCAGACAGATGGTTTTTTCCGTACGCGAAGAATCCGCAACCACCAGATTAGTCGTAAGGGGATTGCGGGCTCGTTGAACACATTCCACGGAGGCATAAAAAGACTTAAGATCGATAGCGATATATGTGGAAGTCTCCTGCGTGTTGGATTTACCGGGAACAAATGTTTCTTTACTCATACCTGTATTTTACTATGAAGAAGGATGGGATTCCAGTAGTATGCTTTGTCAACACTCCCAAATATGTCAGCAGGTTCGTTGTACGACAATGTCACCAGGCCCGGTGTCGATATGTGCATGCACAATTGCGAAACTGCATGAAAAAGGCTATAATAAGACAAACTATGATCCGGGGAGGTAATACCTTGATGAACAGTATATTTGGAGATCTTGTTGAAGTCGATGAAAAGAAGCACGCAAAGGTTTTAAAACGTGCCGAGCAGATCCTTAAGGAAAAGGAAAAACAGACGGTCTTACGTCCGGAAGGAACGGTGGCGGAAGATTTTGACGCGGTCTATACGGAGACTGAGCTTGCCGGAGTCTTAAGCAAAGGTCAGGAGATGATCCGTCTTTTTTGTGATCAGATAAACGAAAGGTCGGCCTCGATCCTCGAGGTGGAAACCCTGATGAAAGAGGTTCTTACAAGAACCGGGTCGGTCTATAATGACTTAAGCTGGGCGCAGTTAAATGCCACAGAGGGCAGTGCCGAGGGATTGCGAGCGCAGATGGATACGCTCTCGGATGCGGAAGGTATCCTTGAATTTGTGAGAAGTGAGCTGGAAAGATGTAACAGTCTTTTAAAGAGTGTACTTCCGGAAGAAACAAAGCAGTGATGGGGGTGACAGGATGGACAATACACCGAAACCGTTTGAACGATACAGACATTTTAAAGGAAAGCTTTACCAGGTTTTGATGTTGGCAAAGGATGCGGATGACGGAAAGGATCTGGTGATATACCAGGCCTTGTATGATCTTTATCAGACCTATGTACGCAGTCTCGAGGAGTTTGTGGGAGAGATAGACCCGGTCAAATATCCGGATGCCGTCCAGAGGGAGCGTTTTAAGAGAGTGGGGGATTTTCAGACGATGGAATCCGCTCCCCTGTATGAATATCATCCCGAGCCGTCGGTTTTGGAAGAAACGTCTCCCACGGCGGATGCGGGAATAAATCCTTCCCTGATGCTGTTTCTGGAAGCGGAAACGGTACAGGAAAAGATGGAGGTTTTGCGCGGAATACGGGAGGTATTGACACCGGAGATCTTAATCCCCATCGAATTGACACTGGGAATCGAATCGCAGGAAGACCTTTCCGTGGACGAAAGGGATCAGAATATCCGTTTCCATTTGCAGACGAAAGAAAAATATGAGCGACAAAGAAGAGAGTAGAAAGACAGACAACGGAAACGTTACGATGCCGGAGATCACATTGTCCTGCGCGGCAAAACGATTGCTTACCTGGTATGAAGAGAACAGGCGTACTCTTCCCTGGAGGGACGATCCGAGTCCTTACCATGTCTGGCTTTCCGAGATCATGCTTCAACAAACCCGGGTGGAAACGGTAAAGGGATATTATGAAAGGTTTCTTAACAATATCCCGGATATGGAAACATTGGCCCGTTTTCCGGAGGATGAGCTCTTAAAGCTCTGGGAGGGTCTTGGGTACTATAATCGTGTTCGAAACATGCAGAAGGCGGCCATCCGTATCGTGGATCATTACGGCGGGAGGATGCCTTCTTCTTATGAGGAGATACTTTCTCTTCCGGGGATCGGTGCCTACACGGCCGGCGCGATCGCTTCCATGGCATACGGACAGGCGGTGGCAGCTGTGGACGGGAATGTACTCAGAGTCTGTACAAGACTCCTTTTACGGGACGATGATATCGGGAAAGAGTCTTTTAAAACGGAAATCAAAAAGGTCCTGGAAGATGTCATACAGGATGTGGACGGGAAGGAAAACAGGGATAAAAGCTGTGCAGGCGCTTTAAATCAGGCGCTGATGGATCTGGGAGCCATGGTATGTGTTCCGGGAACATCCCCCGCATGTATAAGGGAGGGAAACGAAGCAGAGGATGGGGGAGGTTGTGCCTGCCCGCTTTCGGACATCTGCAGAGCACATGCCCTGCATCGTGAGGCGGAGTTTCCCAATAAGGCAAAAAAACCGGACAGAAAGATCGAGAAAAAAACAGTTCTTATTTTATCCTGTAACGATCGTATCCTGATCCATAAAAGACCGGAAACGGGGTTACTTGCGGGATTGTACGAATTGCCCTCTCTGGAGGGATGGGCCGGACGTAAGAGAGTGTTGTCCTACGCAAAAGAGCTGGGATTTAATGGCTTAAAGATCGAAATACTCCCCGACAGTAAACATATATTCAGCCACAGGGAGTGGCATATGCGCGCTTATATGATACGCGCGGATGAATTATCCGCAGACATTCCGGTAACGGATAAGGATGAGAACTTCCTGCTGGCGGAAAGTGAAGTGATACGAAATAAATATCCCATTCCGAGCGCGTTTTCCGCTTACAGGGAATATCTGTGAAGGGATAGATAAAAGTAATAGCCGACAATCGGTTTTTAATATAACGGCCGGTTGAAAGTTCGGGTATAATCTTGTAGTTGGGAAACAAATGCGGCAGATCGGACCCGCAGTGAGGGAAGAGCGCCGTAAAGACGTTAGCGGACCTGACACTTAATATATATAAAAGGGAGAATCAGAATGAAGATTTCAGAGCTTTTCAATAAGGGGACAAGAACACTTTCACTTGAGGTGTTTCCACCCAAGACCAGTGAGGTATTCGATAAGGTATTTGCCGCGACAAGCGAGATCGCGGACTTGAAACCGGACTTTATGAGCGTGACCTACGGCGCTGCCGGAAGTACCAGAACCTACACAACGGCCATCGCGGAGAATATTGAGAAAAAGGGTGTGACGGCGTTGGCGCATTTAACCTGCGTAAACGCGTCCGAAGCAACGATAAAGGATCAGCTTGCCAATCTTAAAGCGGCAGGAGTAGAGAATATTCTGGCCCTTCGGGGAGATCTGCCCGCGGGAGTGGAGAGCACGGACGACTGGATCTACCGGCATGCCAGCGAGCTCATCCCGGTGATCAGGTCACAGGGGGATTTTTGTATCGGCGGAGCATGTTATCCGGAGAAGCACCCGGATGCGGCAAGTCTTAACGAAGACATTCAAAACCTGAAGATCAAGGTGGACGCGGGCTGTGAGTTTTTGACCACGCAGATGTTCTTTGATAACAACCTTTTCTTTAATTATCTGTATCGTCTAAGAGATGCGGGGATCAATGTCCCGGTAGTGGCCGGGATCATGCCGGTGACCAACGCGAAACAGATGGAGAGGATCTTAAAACTGTCGCAGGCTTTCCTCCCCAGACGATTTGTGTCCTTATTGGATAAATTCGGTAACGAGCCGGAAGTGTTAAAACAGGCGTCGATCGCATATACCACGGAGCAGATCATAGATCTGTTTGCCAACGGTGGGGATCATGTTCACATCTATACAATGAATAAGCCGGATGTGGCTGCCAAAATACAGGAAAACCTGTCCTTTATGGTGCCCTCCTGCAAAAAGTAAAAAAGTAAATTGAGGAAAGGAACACAAGATGGAATATCCGGTCATGCTCTATCTCCCTAAAGAAGAGGAGATTGATATCCCCATCAGGGAGATCGCAAAATATCTGGGATACG
>CALDIE010000281.1 GCA_937901625.1 uncultured Lachnospiraceae bacterium | reverse complement strand
ACACGGGTGAACTTGCTGCCGGCATTGGCCGCCTCATCCGCGTTGTCCCCCTTGGCCTGCCAGGGAATATTCGGCAAATCACTTACATTAATAAATTTAGCCATGTTATTTTCACCAAAATCCTTTCTTATAATTGATCTTTCTTACTATCCGGCTTCCCTTCCTGCCGGCATTTCAGATAATTTTCGTTACTTACACTCTCTTACACCGCTTACATTTCTTACATTTTTTCGTTTAGTTTATCGTTAAGCACCAATTAAATTATATTTTTTTACCAGTTTAACGTCAAATAATATTTGGTTTTTACGTTATTTTTGTACAAATTTCTCTTTTTGGCTCTTCTTATTTATGCAATTTTATGTCTCGGGATTCCGTTTTACTCATTTCATTTTCGCAACAGACTCCCGGACCACGATGGCACCGCCCACTACTTTTCGCCCTGATACATATGTCGGTTCCGAGATTTTTCGTATGATGACATCCACCACCGTCTCGCTGATCCCTTCCAGCGCTACCCTGTAAGTGGTCAGTCTCGGCTGGCTGTACTCCGCCAGCATGGAATCGTCAAAACCGACGATGGAAATATCCTCCGGGATCCGATACCCCAGATTTTTCAACTGCGAGATAAGATAAAAGGCCGATTCGTCACAATTGCAGACAAAAGCATCCGGCATCTCCTCCGGGAGAGCGATATTCCTAAACACCTCAACCTCATCACGGTCGGAGATCACCCATTCCGGACGTTCCTCCAGATGATTTTGCAATAGCGCCCGGTGATATCCCAGATAACGGTCCATGATGCTGCTGGTAGAAAAGATATTTCCGACAAACGCGATCTTTTTATGACCGCTTTTGATCAGGTATCTGGTCATGAGATAAGAGCCATACACGTTATCCGATACCACACAGTCCACATCAAGCTCTTCGTCGTAGAAATCCATAAAAAGAAACGGCAGTCCCAGTTCACTGATCATAGATACGTACCGGCTCTTTAGCTGTCCCAAAACCACCAGTCCGTCAATCTTGTTGTTTACGATCATACCGGGGAGATTACCCTGGTTTTCGTCCGCGATCGAAATGATCTCCAGGATCGCCGAGTATCCTCTTTCCCTGAAATCCATTACGTTCCGATTGTAGAGCTTTGCGTAAAACGCATTGTCGTAAAAATAGCGTTCCGAAACCAGGATTCCTATGTTTCCGCTGATCCCCTCTTTGATGCTCTTCGCCATGGAGTTATAAACATACCCCAGTTCCGCCGCCTTTTTCTTTATCTTCTCCCGAAGTGCATCACTGACGCCTTCTTTGTCCGACAACGCCTTGGAAACCGTCACCGTGCTGACGCCTATTTCCTGTGCTATATCACTCATCGTGATGTGCTTCATCATGACCATCTACCCCCGTTGTTTCAGAAATACATCGAATATAAAAAACCGTTACTTACTCAGCCTCCTTATGACCTCAATACACATGCGTCCGTTGTGATAAGGACATTTCCACGCTTCCACGATCGGCCGTTTCGCGGGATCCGGATTACCCTCGGGATCCACCGCGTAAAACCACTCGCTTCCTTCTCTGTGATCGATCACGAAATCACGGATAAAACTCCACTCCGCTTCGGCTGCTTCAAGGTAATCTTTGCGCTCCGGATGCTTCTCATATGCTTCCAAAAAGCCGATCACTGTCTCTGCCTGAACCCACCAGATACGATCGGTATTTACCACGCCTTTGTCACATTCATTTGCAAGGGATCTCCCGTCGAAGGCCACTTTCTTGACATTATCCGCAAGTACTTCCGTGATCGGCAGCATCTTTTCCATGTACTCCGGATCTCCCAGAACCTCCACTCCGCGATTGATCAGCCAGGATGTCTCAATATCATGTCCATAGGAATACAGATCGATCAGGGTGTGATATTCTCTGTCAAAGAACACTTCCTGTCTGCGAAGCTCCGGGTTATATATCTTCTGAGCAAATGTATCCAGGATCCAGCGGAGCCTCTCACCCACCTCTTCGGAACGATCCACGCGATAGAGCTCCGTATAGGCTTCAAATACATGCAGGAGTGTATTCATCGTCTTTTCCGCCATTACGCCGTTTTCGGACAACTTCTCATTGGATTCCGGCCGGAAATCCACGGTAAATGCCTCCAGATACCCCAGATCGTCCGTACACTTTTCCTCGATCAGGCGGAACAGTCTGTACGCCTCCTCCAATGCCTCTCTGTCTTTCGACGCCTCATAATACGATGAAAGCGCATAGATGCAAAAGGCCTGATTGTAGGTATGTTTTGTTGTATCCTGCGGCTTTCCGTCGTAAGTCATGGACCAATACACACCGCCGTTTTCACGATCCAGACAGTGATCACGCAGAAACTCGTACCCGTGTCTGGCCTCCTCCAGTAAACGGGGATCCTTTAAAAGCGTATACGCGTTGGAAAAAAACCATGTGATCCTGTTATTCAGAATGCAACCTTTAACCGCCTTTTTATCCAAAGCGAGATCAAAGGTAAGCAATCCGTAATAACCGCCGTACTCATCATCCCTAAGATTCTCCCAAAACGGGATGATCCCCTCTGCCAACTGATGTTTTACTTCTTCTAACATTGCCATAGATCGTCTCCTTGTATTAAATTACTTTTCCCTGTTCTTTGTTCTGCTTATGCGCTCGTTTTTCTTGTCTGTAATCACAATGTATCATAGGAAAAACCACTGTTTCAATCATTAAACTAATCGATTAGGTAAAGTTTGTGAATTGTGTCCGTTCGAAAAAAGTAATTTTAGATGAAATGACGAAAGGTTCAGGGCTTTTTTTGACCTGCCGTCGGCATTATGGTACAATGGCTGCGTGAAATGATGGATCATCAGCATCGCGCCGGACATACTTGAGGAGATTCAGCAAATGAGTAAGGAAACAATTAAAAACACCCCATTGGAAAACAACAGCGAATCGACCCCCGAAACTGCCGCGTCCCGTAAATGGCGTCCTGTCATTCTATTGGATATCGTAAAGGTTTTGATGAGCCTGGCGCTCCTCGGGGGAGTTTTTTTTCAGACCGCTTCCAGGAAATTTCTTCTGGGCGGATTGATCGAGCTTCTGCTGATCGTGATCCTCTCGAATATATTCACAAAAAAAAGGATCGGACAGATCGCCGAGTTCCTTCTTTTTCTCATATTTAATCTTCAGTTTTTATTTCAATATTATGCCGGCAGTTATGTCACCACCGTTATGGTAAGTAATATCAGTTCCGCGGAAGACCTCGGCGGAAATGCTGTTCCCTACCTCACCGGCATCATATTTTCCATCATCGGAGCCCTGATCCCCTGGATCCGTATCTGTCTTCCGGCTTCCATGGAAAGAGGCACTCTCACCGCAGGGCTTATCGCCGAGCTGCTGTTTACCTGGATCTTCAGCGCAGGGCTTACTCCGGGAAGCGCCTTTGTGGAGCTCCTTCGTGACGAGGCTGACCTTGCTTTGGACCGAAAAGCCGTTCAGAACACCGGAGATACACGCCCCCTCTTCTATAAAACAGAGATTCCCGATTGTATCGAAAAACCTCTCTGCCTCCCGGAACAGCCCAATATTGTTTTGATCCTGACCGAAGGACTCTCCCAAACCATTATCGATGACCCCAGAGATGTCATGGTCAATGTCAGGGAGTTAGAAGGCAGTTCTCTGTTTTTCGCTAACTATTATAACCATACGTTTGCCACATTCCGCGGCATCATCGGACAGCTCTTTTCCGGCTATCAGATGAACAATCTGGATCCCAACAATCTGGTATCATTACAAGGCGTTCTCTCCGGCGAGGGGTATCACACCGTCTTTATCAATACCGAACCTCACAACGAGGAATTTACAACCTATCTGGAAAACCTCGGTTTTGATGAGGTTATCAATCCGGAAGGTGATTTTAACGGCGAGGCAAACAGCCTCTCCGACCGGGAAGCTTACGAATACCTCTATAACACCATCGAGTCTCTTTCCGACTCCGATGAGCCGTTTTTGACAGTCATCTACACCTTTGGCACGCATACCAGCCTCAATTCACCGGATGCCTTCTATGGCGATGGCGATAACGCGATCCTTAATAAGTTTTATAATCTGGATGTTCAATTCGGAAATTTTTGGGAGAAGTTCCGGGAAGACAACCGGCTGGCGGATAATACTCTCCTGGTCTTCACTACGGATCACTCCACCTATGTGGAAACGGATTATGATACCACATTCCCCGATCCGGCCAGAGGTCTTCCGGCGACAGACAGGATCCCTTTGGCTATTTATTACGCCGGTCTGGATCCATCTGTGATCAATGTATACGGGCGCAACTCTCTTGATCTTACGCCTACGATCTTAGATCTCCTTGATATCAGCGCCGAAAACTACTTTTTGGGAACCTCCCTTTTCAACACTTCCTACAACTACTATGATACGCTCTACGATACGGAGACATTCCATGTATCTACCGCCATGGGAGCTCCTGTACGTTTAAACTACGAAGATCTGGTATTGTTTAAGCAGCATCTGACGGAATATTACTCCGCCAAAGAGCAGTAAGCCGGCCCTTACTCCTCCCCCAAAGTATAGTAATAATCATACTTCGCGCTGTATAACTGACCTGTAGCATAATTACAATACAGCGTATCAAAGAGGAATTCATCCCACCATCCGTCTCCATAGACCATATAATCATCAAATTCTATCATGATATAGTCACTTCCGATCGAAGCCTCAAAAGGAATCGGATCCTCCGCGGAGACATCATATCCGTTACGTCCTATTTTTGCTTCCCCGGCGATCTTTCCGTCCTCCGTGGTTTCCAGGAAAGTATAAGATAATTCCGCATACTCTTTTGCGCCTTCATTGCAATCCGAATACATCACGCCGGTGAGTGTCTTTCCTTCCAGAAGAAAGGATTCCACCCCGGCATCGATCGATACCCAGTCTAACTTCCATCCGTCATCCGCATAGTAGTAATAAGTTAAATTAAAAATGACTTTGGCGTCATAGATATTTCCCTTTGGCGTCAAGGATACACTTCTTTCACAGTAATTCCCGCTAAACTGATAATCTCCGAAAGAAACCGCTTCGTATGTATCTTCCGTAAAATAAACCGGATTTGTGTAATATCCGAGAGAAACCTCGTACTCCGAAACATCCGCAAGCATACGTTCATCCGAAAGCGCCGCCAAAACGTCATCACTGATACTTACGGTAAGGTCACCATCGTACGTACTGTCGTAAAAATCCCATATACCTTCGTCCGCGTCAAACCAAAGACGCATCCCGACGCCGCCTTCCGCGACACGAAAGCCGTCATCCGTCCGAAAAGAGATCCATACTTCCTCCAAAGCGCCGTATGTCCCCATATATTCACGGATTTCTTCCGGTATATCTTCGCCTGTGTATACTTCTTTAGAGTCGATGGTCAGATCCATCTCTATATCTTCATTAAAGTACACCGTATAATTGTCTTCATCATCCGAACAATACCAGACATAATCCATCAGATACTCTCTTATCGTTTCTTCGCCCGCCTCCTGCGCCGGCATACAGACCGCGATTTTATCCTCATCGCGCGCGATTTCCTTTACTCTCCATCCGTCATCGTCACTATAGCGCATAGAACATACATAATAATCGGTAAAAGACGCATTTCCGGTTTCGTAAGCGATCTTTACGGATACCTCCGAACGTTCCTTCTCATCCTCGCTTTCTTCCCGGTCATACACAACCAATCCTGTCAATTGAGCGCCCCCGTCAAGAATCACATCCTCAATCTCTTTTACAATGGCATCCGCCGCTTCATTATTTGTCATATCCGCGGCAGCGTCATAAATATTCGTTTCAGATACATCCGGGAGCTTTTTGAGCGGATTCCCGCAGGCGGTAAGACTCAAAGCCAAATATCCCGCCATCATGATCGCAATACTCTTCTTTTTCATGTTCTCTCTTTCCTCTTGCGCCATACAACAACACGGGGAGAAAACCGTAAGGCCCTCTCCCCGCCTACTGTCACACATTTTCGTCGTTATTACCGGATCCATCCTGTCCGGAAGTCCCCGGATAAAATCCGTTCTCTCCGAATGTCTCCCCCTGCGTCCGGTTATCAAAATCAAAATTCAGATCCGGTTCCCGGATCACCGCGTCATTTCCAAAAGCCGCCATTCCCGCGGTCATCTGCTCATTCTCTTTTTTCGACTTGATCGACAAAACAAGAACGGTGATCCCCGCCGCAAGAAAAACCACCCCGACAAGCGCCATGATCTTGCTCGCTCCGGGATTTGCCACATGCTGAATATAATATACATCAACCCAGTCATCGATGCTCTTATGATCTTCATCTTTTGTAAAGCCCATGGATCGCAGACCATCCATTATGATCTCCCTTTCCTCATCCGACATCTTCTTTAAGTATCCGTCGTAGGAAAAAGATGTGGAGGGGTAGTCTACCTTGCCGGTATAATCGTTCCACCAGTTATCGCTTTCCGTGCGCATTTTTTCAAACAGATCAAAATACTGAGAGGAAACCTTGATCACATATACCTTGTCAAAAGTATAATAATCTCCTTCATCCTGCATATCCACAAATGTATAATATCTGGAAGACTCTCTTGATGATGTCGTAACACCGTACGTTTTTTGCTCCGTTGTCTCACTGATCGCGCAATCCCACACAAATTCCACATCTCCGGCCACATGGATATTCGCTTTCATCTCATCCGAATCGAGTTCCAGCACATCTACCGGCTTTCCGCCAAGACGTATCATATCCAAGACCCCGAAACCGGTAAGCATAACACCCAGACCGATCAATAATACCATCAATCTCGTTTTAAAACTCATTTTTTCCTCCTTGTTGATTTCCGAAATTCCCTCACGAACAGCAGTCGCGTTTCCCGTCGGTCATCATATCATAGTTCCGTCTAAAATGTAAATCCTTCTTTAGATCCTTCCGGGGCTGTCTTCTTTTCAGAGCCTGTTAACATCAAATTTCTCGGGTATTTTATGCCAAATATGTCTGATTTTCATTTTACACTTCTTTCGTTATGATACCTTTGGTATTTGTTTCATGACATCCATCAGGCATGGGTGCCACGATAAAAGGAAAGGAGTCTCCATGAGATTTACACAAGAACAGAACTCTCTGATCGGGCGAAGCGGTAATGAAACGCTTAGGATAGAGCCATGGGGGAAGAATGCTCTCCGCGTTCGCGCAACCATGCTTCCCGTTTTTTCCGACAACGATCGGGCTTTAACTGAAACCGTAGAAAAGGGAAGTTCTTCCATAAAGATCACAACAGTTCCGGAAGACGGTAAAACGATCTTCGCGTCCATCACAAACGGTCTTATTCGTGCCGAGATCAATTCCTCCGGCATCATCGCTTTCTTTAAGGGAGATGAGCGGGTATTATATGAGTACAACCGGTTTTACGGAGAGCCTCTCTCCAAAGAAAGCCGATGTCTTAAAGTAGCCGGGAGGGAGTTTACCGGACTTGCTTCGGATTCCTTCCACCTGGCTGTTCATTTTGAGCGAAACGAAAAAGAACATATCTATGGAATGGGGCAATACCAGCAGCCTTTTCTGGACTTAAAGGGGTGCGCGCTGGAATTGGCACAACGCAACTCCCAGGTTACCATTCCTTTTGCCCTTTCCAGTCTCGGCTATGGTTTCCTTTGGAATAACCCCGCTACCGGCCGTGTAGCTTTTGGCAGGAACGTAACGGAATGGATCGCAGATGAAACCGATGAGATGGATTATTGGATCACCGTTGATGAGACACCCGCGAAGATTGTGGAAAACTATACCGCCGTAGTCGGCCGGGCGCCGAAATTATCTAAAGACTACCTCGGACTTTGGCAATCCAAGTTACGCTACCGCACTCCCGAAGAGGTTCTCACCGTTGCCCGCCACTATCATGAAATGGGCATCCGGTTAAATGTTATCGTTATTGACTTTTTCCATTGGCCTTATCAGGGCAGCTGGCGTTTTGACGAAACCTATTGGCCGGAAGAGAAAGTTAAGGCCATGTGTGATGAGCTTCACGAGATGAATATCAAGGTCCTGGTATCCGTATGGCCGTCCGTGGATAAGCGTAGCGAAAATTATGAGCCCATGCTTGAATTGGGTTACCTTTCCCGCACAGAACGCGGAGCGATCGAAACCTACGATTACCAGGGCGAATGCGCTACCATCGATGTATTCAATCCCGGAGCCAGAGAGTATCTCGGTGAACGCCTGATCGAAAATTACAAGCGTCTGGGCATTGATATGTTCTGGATGGACAATGCCGAGCCGGACACTGTGATCTACCATTTTGACAATATCCGCTACTACACGGGACGTTCCGCAAAAGTCGGAAATGAATATTCAAAAAAATACCTTCAGGCGATTTATGACAGCCGCGTGAAAGCCGGTGATACCGAGATCGTATCATTGATCCGCTCCGCATGGGTCGGCTCACAAAAATACGGCGCCGTTCTTTGGTCAGGAGATATTCCGTCTACCTTTGAAGCGCTTCGTGATCAGGTAAGCGCCGGGCAAAATGTCGGTCTGGCAGGTATCCCCTGGTGGAATACGGACATCGGCGGGTTCATGACGGATGACGTCAACGATCCGGACTTTGTAGAGCTGCTGCAGCGTTGGTTTGAGTATGCTGTTTTTACACCGATCCTGCGCCTTCACGGCGATCGCGGGCCTTATGATATCCCGCCTTTGGATGATCGTGACTTTGGCGGCGGTTATCTTCACACCGGACAGGACAATGAGATCTGGAGTTACGGTCTGGAGGCAGAGGCTGTTATGAAAAAGAATCTTGATCTTCGCCTTTCCCTTCTGGATTATATTGAGGGACTTACCACGCAGGCCAGTGAAACCGGCGCTCCCCTTATCCGCCCGATGTTCTATGAATTCCCGAAGGATGAGAACTGTTATACGCTGGATGATCAGTATATGTTCGGTGACAAATATCTGGTTGCTCCGATCCTTAACCTTCACCAATACGACAGAGATGTCTATCTTCCGGAAGGAAAGTGGAAGAACATCCATAGCGGTGAAACCGTCGACGGCGGAAAAACCATCAACTGCGCCGCGCCGATCGATATCATCCCTGTATTTGAAAGAATGTAATCAGACAAATCCAAAAAGATCGTTGTTTTCGCAACGATCTTTTCATGAGGAGTGTCTGAACTTCAGACCAATGTATTGGAAAATGTTAGGTATGTAAGTAATAAGCGTTAATTATGCGAGGGCAGCGAGAGCCTTGCCTGCTTCCGCAAGCTTGTCGGCCATGTCATCGTCCGGAGCCTCCTGGCAGATAATGCCCTCTCCGCCGAGAACGGTTGCGCCTGCGTTTTGCATACGCTCCACCCAGTCTCTCATCCACTGTCCATCGCCCCATCCATAGGAGCCAAACAACAGGATCGTCTTTCCTGAAGCAAACGCTTCCACTGCAGATACAAAAGGCTCCATCTCGCTCTCTTCAAGAACTTCGTCACCCATTGCGGGACATCCCATGGCAAATGCCTTGGCATCTTTTAATTCATTTAACTGATCATCGGAAATAAATGCTACAGCCGCTTCATTTCCGCTCTCTGTAATTCCTCTTCCGATCGCTTCCGCCATCGCAGATGTATTACCACCCTGCGTCCAGAATACCACATTTACTTTGCTCATAATACGTGTCTCCTTCCTGCCATGATACTGACAGCCCGTCGTTTTCATGGTATTGGTTAGTAAATTCAAATGTTGGTTAGATTGTTCTAACCAAGTAGATATTACTCCTATTCTTAACCCCCGTCAAGTACTTTTCTTAACTTCTTACACTCCTTACAACCGTCCCCGGAGCATGCTCATCTCAAACCCCCGCTTAAATCATCTGTATGGAAAGTGGGAAGAGTCTGTGCTATAATGGGACAAATTACGGAACCAAACAGAAAGAAGGCTTTTTTAATCATGAAAAAAATCGTTCTTACCGGCGGAGGAACTGCCGGACATGTCACGCCAAATATCGCTCTTCTTCCGCGCTTAAAAGAACTCGGCTATGATATTACGTATATCGGCTCTTACGACGGAATCGAAAAGAAACTGATCCAGGACTACGACATCCCCTATCACGGCGTTGCCACCGGTAAATTTCGCCGGTATTTTGACCCGAAGAATTTTTCCGACCCCTTCCGCGTGATCAAGGGCTATGGAGAAGCGCACAAACTGTTAAAGGAAATTCGCCCGGATGTGATCTTCTCAAAAGGCGGATTTGTATCTGTCCCCGTCGTCCGCGCCGCTTCTTCTTTAAAAATCCCCTGCATCATACACGAATCCGATCTGACGCCCGGTCTTGCCAATAAGCTCTGCATTCCGGTCGCTACCAAGGTATGTTGCAATTTCCCTGAGACAATGGATCTCATCCCCAGGGATAAAGCTGTCCTGTCCGGATCTCCCATCCGTTCCGAGCTCTTAAACGGTGACAGGGAAGCCGCCTACCGCCTGTGTGAATTCAATCCGGCCAAGCCCGTGATCATGGTGATCGGCGGATCCCAGGGCGCCAGCGCCATCAATGATGTCGTACGCCAGGCTCTTCCACGCCTGCTTACCGACTTCCAGATCATTCACATCTGCGGAAAAGAAAAGATGGACAACATTCTGTTAAATACTGTCGGCTACAGGCAATTTGAATATGTGAAGGCGGAATTAAAAGACCTGTTCGCGATCTCGGATCTTGTAATTTCCCGCGCGGGCGCTAATGCCATCTGTGAACTGTTATGTTTAAAAATCCCCAATCTCCTGATCCCCTTGCCGACCAAAGCCAGCCGCGGAGATCAGCTCCTCAATGCGGCCTCCTTTGAATCTCAGGGGTTCAGCATGGTCTTACACGAGGAAGATATGGACGAAGACAGCCTGGTACAGGCTGTTTTGGAACTGTACTTCAACCGACAGGCATATATAGACAACATGAACAGCTCCAAACAGTACGATCCTATCACTACCATCATAAACCTGATCGAGGAGACAGTAGAAAACCGACAGCCCTCGTCCTCCGACGATATAACTGCATCAGATGCAGATTAGATCATAAAAAGTGATCCGTTTGATGATCCAAAAGACGGCCATATCCAAATGATATGGTCGTTTTTTTATCCCTTGATCTGCGCAGCGATCAGGTCCAGTTCTTCCGGGCTCACTTCACCCGGATTCCAGAGGATATGCTGACCGTCGTCTTTATATCGGGGGATTAAGTGCAGGTGGTAATGCTTTACCGTCTGTCCGGCTGCCTCGCCGTTATTCTGTATCACATTCAGTCCGTCCGCCCGCAGATTATTTACCATTTGTTCTCCAAGCTTCTTAGCGAGCTTCATCGCCGCCGCGGCCGTATCCTCCGGTAATTCAAACAAATCCGACGCATGTGCCTTCGGAACGATCAGGGCATGCCCCTTCGTTGCCGGTCCCAGATCCAAAAACACACGGAACCGCTCGTCCTCATAAATCGTCTTAGAGGGGATCTCCCCGTTTGCAATCCTGCAAAAAATACATCCTTCCATCATTCTTTACCTCCGTTATTTAGTTATTGAATATCTGAATTCAGGATCGTTTCCCAAATATCTCTCTGTGTGACAGCACAAAAACCACGCCCAACAGGATCCCCATCAGTACGCCGCCGGTATGCGCGGCGTGGTCGATCCCGCTCTCCGCCATGCTTCCCCCGGAAAAGGTCAGGACGATCGCCAGGATCAAGCGGTAGATAAAACCCGTATTTCTCCATTTCGAGAGCACGATCATCAGCACGACATAAATTCCCACCAATCCGTAAATAGCGCCGCTTGCTCCCAGCGCCTGATAGGTCTCATCCATCATCGTATGGAAAGCAACCGATATCACTCCGCCCGCAACTCCGCAAAGCAGATAATAAAGCGCAAAACGAACCTTCCCCAGAAAAACCTCCAGCTTTTCCCCGAGAACATACAAGACCAGCATATTGTTACTGATATGAGCTATACCCCCATGGAAAAAAGCATGTGTAATGAATCGGTACCACTGTGACGGTTCCGAAAGGATCCCGTCCCGTATGGTAAGATCATCCACCTTATTCTGAAAATACGGGGTTTTCAATGTCAGCAGATACAGGATCACATTAACCGTGATCAACACGATCGTCACATACGGAACTTCATTCTTCTTACCTATGCCTCCATCTCTTCCCTCCAATTTACTTATCCGTTCAAAAGTCTCAAACGATCTCTGTCCTTCTTTCGTTGTTTCGGGATTCTTTTTCTCCAACACAAACCCGCTTTGGTATATGTGATCGAGCAGCGGCTGTTTTAAACCGTAAAAATCCTCCATGTGTTGTATCGCTACAGGTGCTTCCTCCCACCCTTTCACATATATGCCGGTCGGTCTTACCCAGATTTCAAGAATATGAACATCCTTTTCCATGATCCCATCAAGCTTCCGGCCGTAATCCTGTTTCCACGACTCAAAATCTCCGGAGCGCGCTTCCGAAGGCCCGGTTTCATCATACATCAATACGGCTGTAACATACGAACCATTATCCTGGGAAAAAATGGTGTGCTCACTTTTTTTCCCAGGTACAAACATCTTTCTGTATCCGATCGAACGCATTAATTCGTCTACTGTTTTCATCAGCACCCCCTCTTCTGTTCCTGTTCTCTCAATTCCAATTCTTCCATACAAAGATGTCGCAGTCAAAATCCCCGTCCAAACAAGCCCGATTCGGATTTTGTACCTTTTGACCCATATACCCTCAGCGTATCTCTACACCCGTAACATAAAAAACCTCACAAGCCCCCGATCCGGTATCCGTCCGGCTTGTACTGGAATGCCATGTAAAGGTTCCTCCGCCCGCTTTTGTTCCATCTATATTCACCAGATATCCGTTCAAATGAACCACATCTCCCGTCTTGATCCTTCGGACAGCATTTCGGATCGCGGAATTGGCAGGTACGATATGATTGTTTGCCGAATGGAGGGAAACACCCGCCTCGCCGCCGACAGGCACCAGATCACCTACGTTGTTTACCCGCCAGTAATACCAGCGATTTGACTGCCGCCAATGGAAATCAATATCACGGTTATGTTCCGCCACCGCTCCCCAGGCTAAGGCTAAATCCTTGGGGGATAACTTATCCCCTATAGAATTACTCCCGTAATTCTTTGTATGAACCACAAGCGCCGTGATGTCATAGGAATACAGATACGTGATCTGCAGATCATATCCGTTTAACGACATCTTTGTTCCGCCGCTTGCCTCTGTCTGAACCGGATCCTTTAATCCGATCGCAGACCCCCGGTGCCCCATACTCATTACGATCAGCACCGCAGCCACTATACATACTCCCCCGATCAGAAACGGAGCAATATTGGTTCTTCTCGATGTACGAAGCGATCTCGGCATACCCCAACCCCCATATCAAAAACATTGTTATTTCCGTTGCTTTCTATTATACAGTATTTCTTTGCAACACACAAAAAGCCTCTTTCCACAAAAACCCCTCTGCTGTCACAAAAAAGCGGTGGGATTATCTATAAAGATAATCCTACCGCTTTCCATATGGGGGAAAGAAATATGTTTATCTCTTATCGAGCTTCTTTGAAAGGCCGGTCCCGAGTATCTGAAAAAACTGCACCAACAGGATCAATATGATAACCGAAGGCCACAAAATCTGCGGCTGGAAACGATTATACCCATAGCGGATAGCGATACTTCCCAGTCCGCCGCCGCCAACGGCTCCTGCCATTGCCGAATATCCCAAAATGGTGCCAAAAGCGATCGTTGCGCCCACCAGCAGGGATGTTCTTGCCTCTGCCAGAAGTACCTTCCATATGATGGTTCCGGTACCTGCCCCAAGGCTTTGCGCCGCTTCCACTACACCTTTATCCACTTCTTTAAGGGAACTTTCCACCATACGCGCTATAAAGGGTGCTGCCGCCGCAACCAACGGTACAATGGTCGCTCCGGTTCCATAGCTCTTACCTACGATCGCTCTGGTAACCGGGATCAGTACCACCAGCAGTATGATAAGTATGATCAGCACCGCGGCTCCCACGAACACGCCCACGGATATCAGGATCGCCGCTGCAGTACTTATGCCTGTATC
>CALDIE010000280.1 GCA_937901625.1 uncultured Lachnospiraceae bacterium | reverse complement strand
CCTGGCGCAGCAGTAAGTCAGGTTAAGATTGAGGGCGTTTTACATGAGTTTAGTTCTATTCCGGGTGTAAAGGAAGATGTAACCGAGATCATCATGAACATCAAGAGTCTGGCAATCAAGAACAGTAGCGAGACAAATGAGGCTAAGACCGCTTATATCGAGTTTGAAGGTGAGGGTGTTGTAAGAGCATCTGATATTCAGGCGGATCAGGATATCGAGATCTCCAGCAAGGTGGAGGATAACGGCAGTTTCATCTTAAGCCTGTTGTTAACCTATGTTGTTCCGCTGGTGATCTTCTGGATCATACTGGGATTTGTCTTTAACCGTATCGGAAAGAGCGGCGGGTTCGGTATGGGGGTCGGTAAGTCCAATGCCAAGATGTACGCCGAGAAGGAAACGGGTGTTACTTTTCAGGATGTGGCCGGAGAAGATGAGGCTAAGGAGTCATTGGTGGAAGTCGTGGACTTCTTACATAACCCCGGAAAGTATGCCAAGATCGGAGCGAAGTTACCCAAGGGAGCGCTGTTGGTGGGACCTCCCGGAACCGGTAAGACCTTGCTTGCCAAGGCGGTTGCCGGCGAAGCAAAAGTGCCGTTTTTTTCTTTAGCGGGTTCGGATTTTGTTGAATTGTATGTAGGTGTCGGAGCATCCCGTGTGCGAGACCTTTTCCATGAGGCGGAGAAGAACGCGCCCTGCATCATCTTTATAGATGAGATCGACGCCATCGGACGCAGCCGTGACAGCAAGTACGGCGGCAACGATGAGCGCGAGCAGACCTTAAACCAGCTGCTTTCCGAAATGGATGGATTTGACGCGAAGAAGGGTATCATGATCCTGGCAGCGACCAACCGTCCGGAGGTGCTCGATAAGGCATTATTGCGTCCGGGAAGGTTTGACAGGCGGGTGATCGTGGAAGAGCCCGACATGAAGGGCCGTGTGGAGATCTTAAAAGTACATTCCAGAAATGTACAGATGGATGAGACGGTGGATCTGGACGCGGTAGCGCTTGCAACGGTAGGTGCCGTCGGAGCGGATCTTGCGAACATGATCAACGAGGCGGCTATCTTAGCCGTTAAGCGCGGACGTCAGTTCGTAAATCAGAAGGATATGATGGATGCTGTGGAACTTGTCAGCATCGGTAAGGAAAAGAAGGACAGGATCCTTTCCGAACATGAGAGAAGGATCGTTTCCTACCACGAGGTGGGACACGCTTTGATCTCGGCATTGCAAAAACACTCCGAACCGGTACAGAAGATCACGATCGTACCGCGTACCATGGGAACCCTGGGCTATGTGCTCAGTTACCCTGAGGAAGAGAAGTTTATGCAGACCGAAAATGAACTTCGCGCGGAGCTGGTAAGCCTTCTTGGCGGACGCGCGGCAGAGGATATCGTCTTTGGCGATGTGACGACCGGTGCGGCCAATGACATCGAAAAGGCGACAAGGATCGCCAGAGCGATGGTTACGAGATTCGGTATGAGCAAGCATTTTGGCATGATGGGCTTAGAGACTGTCGAGAGCCAGTACCTGGATCGTTCCGTGTCCATGAACTGCTCGGACGCGACGGAAGCGGAAGTGGATGAGGAAGTAAGGAAACTTATCAAGGACAGTTATAAGGAAGCGAAAGCACTTCTTAAGGAAAACCGCGAAGTGATGGATCAGATCGCGGAATACCTGATACAGAAAGAGACCATCACGGGTCATGAGTTCATGGAGATCTACTGCAGGGCAAAGGGTCTGCCGATGCCGGAGACTAACCGCGGAGAGAAAAGCCTTCAGCAGTTAAAGCAAAATCCCGCGCCTGCGCCGTCAGCGCCGGGAGGACCGTATGTAAGCGATGGCGTAAGCACAGGTTCGTTTCCCGGGGGAACTTCAGGCGCAGGCGCACCGTACGCAGGTGCGTCATCCACAGATACTGAAAGCGCGGGCACATCGTATGCAGGACCGTCATCCACAGATACCTCAGGTGCAGCCACACCGTACGCAGGCGCGTCAGCTGCAGGAATTTCAAGTACAGGTACTGCGTCCGCAGACATTTCGTCGGCAGATGCGACACCTTCCGGCAACACATCAGATGCAGCCGCGGGCGAAGCCCCGAA
>CALDIE010000279.1 GCA_937901625.1 uncultured Lachnospiraceae bacterium | reverse complement strand
CAAGGTGTGCATAGTATTCTCTCTGATTCTGAATGGGCATCACAAAGAGCAGACTTTTGGCGGTCTTTTGCTATGAGGTATGAATGAGAGAAAAAAATATGAATACAACAATAAAAAATATATTGGAGAATAAGGTCGGCATAATCTATGGAAATGGAACTTCTAAAGAAACGATTGCTTTATACGAAAATAAAATTGGAATGTCATTTGCAGTATCATATAGAGAGTACTTGGAGTATTATGGTATAGTAGCATTTTGGGGACATGAGATTACCGGAATATCCAGATCGATGAGGACTGATGTAGCTAACGTTACGTTGAATGAACGGATGAGAAATCCGGTAGCAACTGAGAATATGTATGTTATAGAGAGGGCTGGAATTGATGGTATAATTATATGGCAATCAAGTTCAGGGGAAATCTACAGGACAGATTATCAGTCGATACCTAGGAAGATATATAAAAATTTTGAGGAGTATTTGCTGAGTATATAATCAAGAATGGATCCTTCATTTTTGCAGACGCTTTTTTATTTGCACAGGATGTGAGAATATTACCACCAAAACGGTGGTAACCTCCGTGCCGAAACCCTACCATAAATTTTTTCTATGGTAACAAAAGATTCTATATATTTTACGTATTCCTCCCGTGGAAATATACTTACGATCAAGTAAGTAATTAGTACACAGGAGGGATTTTATTTATGAACACAGCAGTGATCGGATATCCGAGAATCGGTAAGAACAGAGAATTAAAGTTCGCATCGGAAAAGTTTTTCTCCGCGTCGATTGAAGCAGGCGAACTCTTAGATGTGGCAAAGACCATACGCAAGGAAAATCTCCTTGCGCAAAAGAAAGCAGGTATCACCTACATTTCTTCGAATGACTTTTCATTCTATGACAATGTACTGGATACGGCTTACCTCTTTAACATCATTCCTGCCAGATACAAGGCGTTGGGACTCCCCGATCTGGAGACCTATTTTGCCATGGCCAGAGGCTATCAGGGATTGAAAGGCAATGTAAAAGCGTTGGCGATGAAGAAGTGGTTTAATACCAACTACCACTATCTGGTACCGGAGATCGACGATGATACCGACATCCGTCTGGTCGGAACCAAGCCGATCGATGAATACGAGGAGGCTAAGGCTCTTGGCGTGGAGACCAAGGTTGCATTGATCGGACCGTTTACCTTTTTAAAACTGGCGAAGTTTACCGGTAAGAAGACGATCGCGGATGTATCCAATATCTTAACTGCAGAGTATGTTAAACTTATATCCGCACTGGCTTCAAAGGGTGTAGCGTTGATCGAGTTTGACGAGCCGTATCTGGTGCGCGACTTAGACGCTTCCGACGTAAAACTGTTTAAGGATATCTACACAAAGATCCTGGCAGAGAAAGGTGCTGCCAAGGCGCTCTTACAGACCTATTTCGGGGATGTCAGAGACATCTATACGGAGGTAACGTTACTTCCTTTTGACCTGATAGGACTTGATTTTGTGGAAGGCAGAAAAACTCTGGAACTGATCAAGATTAACGGTTTCCCCAAGGATAAGGTGCTTGTGGCAGGTCTTGTAAACGGTAAGAACATCTGGAGAAATGATTACAAAAAGACATTGTCCGTTTTAAATGAAATCGGGCTTGAAAACGTGGTTATCGGAACATCCTGTTCCCTTTTGCATGTTCCTTACACGCTTGAGAGCGAGACAAAACTTTCGGAGGAATATAAGAAGCACTTTGCTTTTGCAGAGGAAAAACTTGGTGAGTTGGTCGAAATCGCTGCTTTGGCAGAACTTGGAGAGGATGCGAAAAACAGTGACATCTATAAGAAGAACCAAGCCCTCTTTGAAGGCAGGAGGGATAGCGTGGATGAAGAAGTGCAGGCAAGAGTGGCTGCCATCACTGATGCGGATTATATAAGACTTCCGGCATTTGGAGAACGTGAGAAGATTCAGAAAGGGGTCTTTGACCTGCCGTTATTCCCTACCACGACAATCGGTTCCTTCCCTCAGACACAGGATGTTCGTAAGAACCGTCAGGAGTTTAAGAAGGGTTTAAAAACCAAAGAAGAGTACAACGAATTTAACCAAAAGAAGATTGCCGAGTGTATCCGCTTACAGGAAGAGATCGGACTTGATGTGCTGGTGCACGGTGAGTTTGAGCGAAATGACATGGTGGAGTATTTCGGAGAACATTTAAACGGTTATATATTTACCGAAAAGGCATGGGTTCAGTCTTATGGCACCAGAAATGTAAAGCCGCCCATCATCTGGGGCGACGTTTCCAGAAAGCAGCCGATCACCGTGGAGTGGTCCGTCTACGCAAAGTCCTGCACGGATAAGCCGGTGAAAGGTATGCTGACCGGACCGGTGACGATCTTAAACTGGTCTTTTTCCAGAGAGGATATTTCAATCAAGGAGAGCATCTTACAGATCGCGCTTGCCATAAGGGATGAAGTGTTGGATCTGGAGGCAAACGGTATCAATATCATTCAGATCGATGAAGCTGCGCTTCGTGAAAAACTGCCTTTAAGAAAGTCAGACTGGTACAGCGAGTATCTGGATTTTGCAATCCCCGCTTTTCGTCTGGTACACAGTAAAGTAAGCCCGAAGACACAGATCCACACACATATGTGCTACAGCGAGTTTACGGATATCATCCCTGCCATCGATGCGATGGATGCGGACGTTATCACTTTTGAAGCGTCCCGCTCGGATCTGCAGATCCTGGATTCGTTAAAGGAAAATAATTTTAAGACGGAAGTTGGACCCGGCGTGTACGACATCCACAGCCCCAGAGTTCCTTCCGTGGAGGAGATCGTGGCGGCTCTTACAAAGATGCGCTCAAAGATCGATGACAGCAAACTTTGGGTAAACCCGGACTGCGGATTAAAGACCAGAGGAGATGAGGAGACGAAGAAGAGCCTGATCAACCTTGTGGCAGCGGCAAAACAGATCCGCGGGTAAGACCGTGATCGACTAATGCCTTTCTTGGGAGGTTAACTCTAAGAGGATCTCGATATAGCGAGTCGTCAGCAGGGAAGGGCGTATGGAGTTCGGCAGGATATAGCCGATCTCCATATAGTCGTCTACGTCAAGCGGTCTGGCGATGATATTCGGACCGTTTAATTCCTCGCTGATCACGCCGCTGCAGATGGTATATCCGTTTAAGCCGATCAGCATGTTAAAGAGGGTGGCACGGTCGCAGACGATGAGTTCTCTGTCGCTGTCCAAAGTGCTCAGGATCTCCTCGGAAAAGTAAAACGAATTATGACTGCCCTGTTCATAGGAGAGGCGCGGGTACGGTTTTAAGTCATCCGTACGCAGCCTCTTTTTCTTTGCTAAGGGATTGTCCTTCCCGATAAACACATGCGGCTTGGCTGTAAAGAGCGCATGGAAAGTAAGATTGTTATTACGAAGGGTCTTTAAGATTACCGTTTCATTGAAACTGTTTAGATACAGGATGCCGATCTCGCTTCGCAGATGCGATACATCGTCGATGATGTCGTACGTCTGCGTTTCACGCATGTGATACTCGTACCGCCTGCTTCCCTGTTCTTTAAGCAATTGAACAAAAGCCTCCACGGCAAAGGAGTAATGTTGGGAGGATACACAAAAGCGCTGTTTGGCCTTCGTGTTTCCGATATAACGCTCCTCTAACAGGTTGGTTTGTTCGAGGATCTGTCTGGCAAATCCTAAAAATTCTTCCCCTTCCGGAGTGAGTCCGATCCCCTTATTGGATCGGGTAAAGATCGTGATCCCGTATTCTTTTTCTATTTCGTGGAGGGAAGAAGTCAGGCTTGGCTGAGCGATATACAGTTTCTTTGCGGCCTCCGTGATATTTCCGATATCGGCGACGGCGATGGCGTAACGTAATTGTTTTAAAGTCATATGTGTATCCTCTTTTTGCATGTGGTAGAAAAATGGATGAGAGACGTATCCATCCCAATGTGCGATAGTTTGATTATATATACTAGCATAGGTTATAGAAATAATCTATGGTTTATAACGATGTGGTGCAACGTTCGGTTGCAAAAGTGGATATCGCGCTTGCTGTTCTTTTTGTGTTTTTTCAGTATACTTATTACATGATGGCAGGGTCAAAAGAGTTTCTTTACATGGTTGAAAAACAGAATGGCAGATCGGAAAGGAGGAGGACGCTATGTTGACGATTATTTTTGCACTGGCACTGATCTGGGTAGCAGGAAAGTTTTTGGTATTTGGTATAAAGGCTGCATGGGGAATAGCAAAGATTTTTTGGACGGTCATTCTTCTTCCTGTAGCAATACTGGTACTGTTTGTGATGGGATTTGTGTATCTTGCAATCCCGCTTTTGATCATCGGAGCGATCGTTGCGATCGTTCGCGGACGGTCTATGGGTTAAATCACACCCGCATTGGAAACGGATAGTAATGAATCATGCAGCACTGCAAACTGAGGGGAAAAGCAGTGCTGCTTTTTTTATCTGATCTTTCAAGACCCTGTTTCTTAATAATTTGAGTATACCGATTCTGTCTTTGTCTGACAGTATCATCTTTTTTGGCAGATAGCCATAATGTATTTTATAAAATACAGGAAATTTAGTAAAAATAGACATTGTAAGCGCTTACATTATTTGGTATTCTTTATCCCGTTAAGTGAAATTGATAAGAAATGAAGATTGAAAGTTCAGATTGGTAAATACAGAGAACTGAAAAAGGAGAGAAATTATGAAGAAGAAAATTCCGGCATTGTTACTTGGTTCAGTGATGACCGTAGGCGCTCTTGCAGGGTGCGGTAGCGGTGTAAAGGGCAGTGGTACGGGCCCTTCCGTAGGAGGAAACTACTACACAACCTTAAATATTGTTGTAGATAAGACGCTTGCGGCAACAGCCGAGAGTGGCTTGGAAGAATTTGAAAAGCAGTGGGAAGAAGCGGTCAGCGAGTCCGTTGGTTATCCTATCGATCTGGTGATCACACAGTTTGATCATACGGATTATGCAGGTACCTTATCCCGTCTGCTTACGACCGGAGCACCCGGAGATCCGGGATATCCCGATGCGATGATCATGTCGGCCTCCATGCTCAGACAGTATCAGACGACCGGGCTTTTGTGGGATATGTCCGAAGCGTATGACGAGGCTGAGTTCCAGAGCAGAATGAACCTTCCTCTGATCAACCTGTGCATGCGTACGGAGAACGATGAGCAGTATGGATTCACACCGACCTACGGAAACGGATGCGTAACATATGTTAAGCAGGGCTGGTTGGATGCCGTTGGAATGAAGATCGAGGATATCAAGACCTTTGATGATTATTATGCAATGTTAAAGGCATTCACCGAGCAGGATCCGGATGGAAACGGCGAGGGCGGTACCTACGGTGTGATCGCAGCAGGTTACGCAAGAATGGATGAGGCTCCTTACATCAACTACCTGCCTGAGTTCTGGCAGGATGCATATCCTTCTTTCCACCTGGATGATAAGGGTGTCTGGGTTGATGGATTTACCGAGCAGGCAACCATCGATGCGTTGGCAAGACTTCACATGGCGTATGAGGATGGTGTGATCGATCCCGATACAGAGGAAGCCGGAACCAAGCAGGCGAGAGAGAAGTTTTTCTCTAACGACCAGAGCACATCTGAAGGTGCTTTCACCTACTGGGCGGGTACCTGGGCAAAGACACTGGGCGATAACATGATCAAGAACAACGTAACAACTCCTGACGGAGATCCCGAAACACTGGTAATGTTACCTCCGATCCAGGAATTACGTGATAGCTGGGGCGGATACTTAAACAGAGAAGCACCGGTTTGGGTGATCACGGACGATGGCGATGGCAGCGATGTTCGTGAACGCGCGATCTTTAAAGCACTCTTTGAGACAATGCTTGACGGCGACAAGGTGCAGACACTTTGGACATATGGTGCGGAGGATGTACACTGGTCCACACATGCTGATTCCTTTGTGTTAAATGAGGGAACCGATACCGAGGAGTCTTACAGTTACGAAGAGGGAGAGTTCCACTTACTGCCCTCCCCTAACGATCACAACATTCTGTGGAAGAAGAATCACATCGATCCGGTACTCGTTATCGCTCCGCTTACCAACGGTTATGTTAATAACGATCCGGTCGTTACCGAGAGTAATCGGTTCTTTACTTCGCATTGCGTAAATGCTCCGGCGGTTCCTTCCTGTACTTCTTTGACAGAGTACGAGGCAGATCTTGTAAACGAGAAGACAAGGCTTATGAACCTTGCGGTTGTAGGTGAGATCACTCCCGAAGAGGCAGTTTCGATCTACCTTGAGGAGTATGGTGACATTTCCGCAACGATCCTTGAGGAACTCAATGTTAAGTAAGTGCTGTTCTGAATAAAAAAAGTGCAATTATCAGGAATGTGAGTAAGGCGTCGTTAAACGACGCCTTATTTTCTTTGTTTTCCTACTCGAAATGTTGCAAATAAGGTATAATACAATCGTGGCTGAACGCGAGGTAATTAAGGTTGACCGGGAAGCAGCAATTTGCTTGCAAATCAAGGAAATTAGCGGATTTCGAATATATAAGCGCATTTATAGCAAAGTGAGTGCAGTACAAAGTGAGGGATTAGACATGGAAAGAGTTTCAGCTTATTGGCATGTGAAAATGCCGATCCCGCCGGAAGATAAGGAGAAGATCCGATCGATGGTAAAGGGAGAGGAAGTTAAGATGCTTAGTGTCGGTGACAGTACGGTGCAGCTTTTAAAGGTGAATGGAAATGTCTTTCGAAATGTATTTGTAGCAAATCGGGCGTTTCTTTTTAAAGGGGACTATACAGCACCTCCGGGAGAGAACGATTACCTCGATGCCGATAATTACCTCACCGCAGACGGTCTGGCCGGGTTTTCCGTAACGCATGACGGGTGGCTGGTTTCTCTCTATTCAAACTATTCGGAAGGCGGATTTGCCAAAGCGGTCAAGGAGTTTATCGTAGGCAAGGCCTACAAGCTGGTATGTATCGTTGCGGATACGGTGGAAGGAAACGGTTTGGTCGAGCTCTACTCATCAGTGTACGGTTTTCGTAAGTACGCCCGAACGATCAATGACATCAAGGTCATGCGCGAACATTACGGCGATGAATTCATGGACAGTTTTACGGAAAAGAACGGGACTCCGTTCCACATCTTTATGATCGGGGATGAGGCATACGGAGTACATAACCATACGGAGATAGACAGGATCCCGGCCTTTGATGATTATTTTGAGGCGGAGGCTTTTGTGGAACAGACAGTGCATGAAAAGGAATCATAGACGATGGACATTTTTATCAGTTACAGAAGAGCCGGCGGCATCGATATCGCAAGAAGTATCTATGAAAAACTTCGCAAGAAGA
>CALDIE010000278.1 GCA_937901625.1 uncultured Lachnospiraceae bacterium | reverse complement strand
CATTACCGGAATGGGAGACCGGGTGGAAATCTGGGATAGAGAGATCTTTGAAGATGCTTCCCTGGATGTGGATGTTCTCGGAGAGATCGCCGGAAAGTACGGAAGCGTACGGCTGACACCGAAAAAGACAACACCGGACGGACAGAACGGACCGGATTCGGAGTAAATACATGGAGTTTAAACACAAATCGGTCCTTTTGGAGGAAACGATAGAAAACTTAAACATAAAGCCGGATGGCGTATATGTGGATGGAACTCTCGGGGGTGCCGGACACGCAAGCGAGATCGCCGCGCGACTGACGAAAGGCGGACATCTGTACGGGATCGATCAGGATGAGGATGCGATCGAAACGGCGACTAAGCGACTGGAGATATACAAAGACCGTGTGACGATCATAAGAGACAATTACGAAAACGCGGTCGGAAGATTAAAGGAACTCGGAGTAAACGGCGCAGACGGAATCCTGTTGGATCTGGGGGTTTCCTCCTACCAGCTCGATGAGGCAAAAAGAGGGTTTTCCTACCGGACGGATACGGCCTTGGATATGAGGATGGACCGGAGGCAGAGCCTGACGGCAAGGGAGATCGTTAATACCTATTCGGAGGGCGAGCTCTTTAAGGTTATCCGGGATTACGGAGAGGATCGTTTTGCTAAGAATATCGCGAAACACATCGTGCAGGCGAGAGAGAAGGAACCGATCGAGACAACGTTTCAGTTAAACGATATCATCCGCGCGGCGATACCGGCAAAGATGAGAGCGGAGGGAGGTCATCCTTCCAAGAGAACTTTTCAGGCTATCCGGATCGAATGTAACCGTGAGTTGGATGTTTTGAGAGATTCCATTGACGGAATGATCGATTTTTTAAACCCGGGTGGTCGCTTTGCTATCATTACTTTCCATTCGCTCGAAGACAGGATCGTAAAGACAGCCTTTAAACAGGCGCAGGACCCATGTATCTGCCCGCCGGATTTTCCGCAATGTGTCTGCGGAAGAGTATCGAAAGGGCATGTGGTCGGCAGAAAGCCGATCTTACCGGGTGAGGAAGAACTCGAAGAGAACAGCCGCTCCAAGTCGGCAAAGCTCAGAGTGTTTGAAAAGATATAGGATATAAGGACAGGGGGAAGATGAGAGTGCCGAGATCAAGATATGAGTACGGAAATACAGCAGCGGCTTTGGAGAGAAGAACGCCTACTTTACGTAAACTTAAACCGGAAGGAAAGACAGAAAATGCTGTACACGTACATCATTTTGGTGTTATATTAGCAATAGGTATGTTGGCAGTTATGTTAACAATGCTATTCCAGACAATGTCGCTTTCTGTTAAAGTGACTACATGGAGAAAAGAAGCGGACAGACTGTCAAGAGAATATACCGAATTGAAGAAGATCAATGATCTGCATTATGAAGATATCCTGGCGGCAGTTGACCTTGATGAGGTACGTGATATTGCGGAAAATCAGCTTGGGATGAAATTGGCAGGAGAAGGTCAGATCATTGAGTACTCCGGAGAGATTGAGGACTATGTGAAGCAGTACGAAAATATCCCGACGGAGTAAGTGCGGGAAGGAGTACTGTAGTTGGATAAGCAGACACAAGGCGGGGGGCACCGTCGCACACAGGGAAACGAAAACCCGGGGAACAGCGGCAGAGCCCCCCGCAAAAAAATATTTCATATCAACTATTTTAAAAATCAAAAAGATCTTGAAGATACCATAAAGTTTAAATCAACGGTAGTATACATAGCTGTACTGCTGATTTTTGCTGCCCTTTTGTACCGTGTGTATGTGATCGTGCGTGACGACGGGGAAGTCTATAAGCGGCAGGTTCTTTCTCAACAGGCCAGATCCGATACCCAGATTCCTTACCAGAGAGGG
>CALDIE010000277.1 GCA_937901625.1 uncultured Lachnospiraceae bacterium | reverse complement strand
GGGATCTTGATCTGTACAGATATTTAAACGGTCAGGAAATTGCTGTACCGGATAAGCAGGAGATCAAAGGATATGCCGCGATCACGGTATGCGCCACCCCCCTATCAGGCGGTAAGATAAGCGGCGGCAGGTGTAAAAATCATTATCCCAAGGGACTCAGAAATACTCATTTATGATAGGGTTCTCCGCTTCTGATCCTGTAACTGCGATAAATCTGCTCTAAGAGGATCACACGCATTAACTGATGGGGAAAGGTCATATCCGAAAAGCTTATGCTTGCATCCGCCTGTTTTTTTATGGATTCGTCGAGCCCCAAAGATCCCCCGATCACAAACTGTATTTTACCTATGGACTTATCTTCCGCTTCTTTTAACATGGAGGCAAAGGATTCGGAGCTGTATTTTTTTCCTTCGATCGCCAATACACAAAGAAACGCCCTGTCATCGATATATTTCCGGATCCGCTCCCCTTCGATGCCTAAGATCTTATTCTTTTCCTTATCGGAAATACGATCCGGTGTCTGTTCATCTTTTACCTCATAAATATTGATCTTGCAATATTTTCCCAAACGCTTGGCATATTCGTTAAGAGCATCTCTGTAAAAGGCTTCTTTGATCTTTCCTGCACAGAGGATATCAATCTTCATGGGACGGCACTCTCTTATTCATACAAATACTGATAGGCATCCTCAACGACACGATCCAGATATTGAGGATCCAGGTTCATAAACTTCTGGTTGATCAGATAGCTGATCTTTGCTGCGCGTCTGAAATACTTTTCTTCTTCCGTCAGATCACTGTACTGACCTGTAAAAAGGTTTTCATCTATGGTTTCCGCGGTCAGATTGGCTTTATACCAGGAAGAGATCTCTTTGGCAAGATCCGTCTCTTTGTTGACGCCTCCGAGGATCCTCTTGCCTTCACGGAAATTAAGTACAGCCAGAATATAGAGAGCAAGTGAGAACACTCCCATACCGACAGCAAAAACGATCTTACCGTAGGTGGTGAGTTTAAAGGGAAGTATGCCGCTTGCTCCCAGAACGACGAGTATCAGGGATAAGGTTCCGACGGTCACAAAGGCTCCCGCAGCCCCCAAAAGATCGTCTGCTTTGGCTTTTTGGGAGGCATACGTTTTTGTATTTACAACCCGGCGAATCTGTCCGTGGTCGTTTGAGCTGGCGTTTTGCGCATTTGCCGGCTTCGTTACGTATCCGAGTTCCGGAAGATTGTTTTCTTCGGGAGTAAATGTTTCATTTCCGGAATAGGAATATTCGGGAAATGATTCGTAGGAGGAATCCTCCTTTTTTTCTTCGATCGCTTCTGTCGTCGATCCTTCAAAGGACGATTCCCTGCTGACTTTGCTCAGATCATCGACCAACAAAGCGCCGCATTTCTTGCAGTTTGTGATTCCGGCAGTATATTCATACTTACAGTTTGGACACCATCCCATTGTTTTGCTCCTTTATGATCCTAAATGACATCAAGATTTACAGTATCAATCGACACCGGGGGTAACGACGCTGGTCACGGTATTTACAACCGGCGTAGGTGTCGGCTCCGGTAACGCGTATAATTCCGGGTTGACCAGATCACCCCTGCTAAAGATTCCATCATCGTCCCGGCTGGCCTTATAGAGGCTGCCGGTACGGATGTCGGCAAGGTAATAGGTTCCGGTTCTCATGGAATTACCATCGGAATCTACGAGATTTTCCGTAAGGATATAATAAACGTTACTGTTAAGAGTGATCGCGGAATTAACAATATAGGTATAGCGTGAATTGCTGCTTCCGCTGACACTTCCCTGCTCATTGGTTGTACGTCCCACCGCCAGGTTGTAGCGCTTGATATTATCGATCTCCTCCTGAACAATGATATCGGAATTCAGAGCCAGATTGTAATCTGCTTCGGAAAACTCTCCGGGATAATTATCTTCATTGTACGCAACAAAGATAAAATGACTTTTTCCGACAGGCATAGGTATGGGGCAGGTATATTCGGTACTGTTGTTATCCGGCAATGTTCCGTCTGTCGTGTAGTATACGGTCGTATGAGCGGCAACTCCGACTTCGATCATCTCCGGTGATGTATAATCACCGCTTTCAAGATAGATCTCCGGAGCATCCGGTACATCGATGTCGATGGTATACATCTTGGATACAACGGAGGATGTGATGCCGTAGTTGTTTTCAAAGAGAGCCTTGACTTCGTGTATACCCATCTCCAGATAGATCGGCGTTGTGTATACGGTGCTGTTTAAGGTGGGATCCATACCGTCTAAAGTATAATAAATGGTTCCGTTTGTTACTGAAGAAAGTGTGAGGGCCACCACATCATCATAGACGCCGGCGTCCACGCTGAACTCGGGCGGATTGGCCAGATATTCCTGGAAGTTGGCCAGGATCAGTTCGTCATTGCAATTGCCGAGAATGATCTGAATGGTATAAAAGTCATCCCTTTGTGCATAATAGTTGATCAATCTCTCGTATGCTTTCTGGGAATTGGAATCTTTTGCGTAAATGATATCCCAGAGAGTCAGGATAGCCTTATCTTCTTCCTGATTGGCCAGGTAATAATCGCATAAGTCAAATTTATAGGTACTGTTGCCGTTATCTAAGGAGATCGCTTTATTAATATATTCGATGGCGCTCTCATAATCTCCGTTTGCGGCAGAGGCTTGCGCCAGTTCTACCTGATAATTGGGAGAGGTCTTTTGATAGATCAGGCGACTGATCCAGGATACCACCATCAGGATAAACACCAGAATAACGATCAGAACCAGGAGATAGAGACTCTTAAACTTGCTGTTCTTAAATGCTTTGATCGCCTGGTTGATGGAGAAATCTTCATCAAAGGCTACATCATATTCTTCAAAATCGTCATAATCATCTCCGAAGTATTCCTCGTCAAAATCATCGAGTTCCTCTTCTTCGTCTTCCTCATGAGCATAAACGGCGGTTTCGACTTCCTGTGATAGGTTCTTTTTCTGAGAGATCGGATTTGTATCTCCGATCTCTTCGGAAAGACCGTTTGTTTCAGCACTGCCTAAAACATCCGTAAAGTACAGATCGTCATCCTCTTCTTCGTAGGGATCGTCTTGAGCCTGAACATTCTGATCAACGGGCGCAGCCGATTCTGCCGGCTCTTTTTGCGCTGCAGGCGCGACTGCCTCAGATCCGCCGACCGGATCGCCGTTTTCATAGTACAATCCGCCCTCATAAGGCAGTCCATCCTCGTAGAATAAAGGAGCACCGTAGGGCGTTCCGTCTCCATAGACCAGATCACCTTCAAAGAGAGCGCCGTTTTCATAATACAGCTTCATATCAAAAGCAGAGCCGTCTTCCGTATAATAATAGCCGGTATAAGGCTGACCGTAACGATAATAAAGGCTTTCCGGATCTGTAATGTATTCTTCCTGCAGATCCAGCCGCGGCAGGGATTCCGTTATACTTTTTTCGATTTCCGGCTCAAAATCGGGAACTACCTGGATCTCTGTTCCGCATACTTCGCAGATCAGAAGATCCTCCCGAATATCAGTACCGCAATTAGGACATTTCATATTTTAAGCCTCATGAAAGTAAGGATATACTATCTACACAATTCTTCATCAACATAGCGATGGTCATGGGACCTACGCCGCCCGGAACGGGTGTGATCGCGCCGGCAACCGGTTCAACAGAAGAAAAATCAACATCTCCGCAAAGCTTTCCGTCTTCTTTTCTGTGAATACCGACATCGATAACGACAGCGCCCTCTTTTACATAATCCGCAGTGATCATCATGGGCTTTCCGATAGCTACCACGAGAATATCGGCTCTCTTACATACTTCCTTTAAATCTTTTGTTCTGGAATGTGTAACGGTAACGGTTCCGTTTTCACGTAGGAGCAATACGCCCATCGGTTTTCCTACAATATTGGAGCGGCCGATGACTACGCATTCTTTTCCTTCGATCTCCACATTGCTTCTCCTTAATAGCTCAATGATGCCGGCCGGTGTGCAGGATACATATCCCGGTTCACCGATCAGAAGCGCGCCGACGTTTTCGGGATGAAAGCCGTCTACATCCTTTTTGGGAGAGATCGCACGGATCACTTTCTTTTCTTCGATATGTTTCGGTAAAGGAAGCTGGACCAGAATACCGTTAACACTGTCGTCCTTATTTAATGTATCGATCAAAGTAAGAAGCTCTTCCTCACTCGTCTCCTCCGGCAGTTCGTAGGATAGAGAACGGATGCCGATATATTCGCAGGCTTTCTTTTTGTTTCCTACATAAACGGAAGACGCTGGATCATTTCCTACAAGGATCACGGCCAATGCGATCTCAACTCCGTTTTGTTTATACTCTGCCACTTTCTCTTTGAGCTCATCCTTGATGGTCTGAGAGATTTTTTTGCCGTCAATGATCGTTGCCATACTTAATTCCTCCTTATTTTGTTAAAGATCAGAACAATCCTGTAATCTTTCCTTCTTCGTTTACATCTATACCATAAGCAGCCGGATGTTTTGGAAGTCCCGGCATGGTCATGATCTCGCCTAACAATACGACCACAAAGCCTGCACCGGCGGATACATAGATCTCGCGCACATGGATATCAAAACCGGTCGGGCTTCCGAGTTTCAAAGGATCGTCGGATAAGGAATACGGTGTCTTCGCCATACAGATCGGCAGATCTTCGTACCCTAAACTCTCAACCTTCTTCAGCTGGGTGAGCGCTTTTGCGGAATACTCCACTCCGTCAGCACCGTAGATTTCCTTTGCAACGGTTAAGATCTTATCTTTTAAGGACATATCATCCGGATACAGGCAGGCAAAGGGTTCTTTTCCGGGTTCATCGAGTAAACGGATCAGTTTTTCTGCTAACTCAATAGCACCGTCTCCACCCTTGGCCCATACATCGGAAACCGTAAAGTTAACTCCGTTTTCACGACAGATATCGGAAAGCAGAGCGATTTCAGCCTCGGTATCCTCTAAATAGTGATTTATTGTCACAACAACAGGCAGGTGATACTTTTTCATATTGTTGATGTGACGGATCAGATTTGCGGATCCGGTCCGTAAAGCCTCTGTATTTTCCTTCTTAAGATCTTCCTTCTTAACGCCGCCGTTATACTTTAAAGCCTTGATGGTGGCGACGATGACAACGGCATCCGGGGAGATCCCCGCCTTACGGCACTTGATATCGAGAAACTTCTCAGCTCCGAGATCGGCGCCGAATCCGGCCTCCGTGATCACAATATCGCCCAGTTTCAGACCGGTCTTGGTGGCGATCACGCTGTTGCATCCATGCGCTATATTTGCGAAAGGACCGCCGTGAACCAATACCGGCGTATGCTCTAAGGTCTGTACGAGATTGGGTTTAATAGCGTCTTTTAACAGGGCGGCCATCGGACCTACGGCATTGAGATCGGCTGCGTAAACAGGCTCCCCTTTCAGGTTATATGCTACAATGATGCGGCCTAACTTATCTTTCAGATCGTTCATGTCTTCAGCGAGGCATAAGATCGCCATGATCTCGGAAGCCACCGTGATCACAAAGGAATCCTCTCTGACAAAACCGTCCGTCTTGTTTCCAAGACCTACCACGATGTGGCGGAGCGCACGATCATTCATATCCATGCAGCGCTTCCATACGATCTGACGTGTATCGATCTGAAGTTCATTTCCCTGATGGATATGATTGTCGATCAATGCGGCCAGAAGATTGTTTGCGGATGTGATGGCATGAAAATCACCGGTAAAATGAAGGTTTAAGTCTTCCATGGGAACTACCTGCGAATATCCGCCGCCGGCAGCGCCGCCCTTCATGCCAAAGCAGGGTCCCAAAGAGGGTTCACGAAGACACAGTACAGCCTTTTTATCGATCTTTTTCATGGCCTGTGCCAGACCTACACTGATCGTTGTCTTTCCTTCACCGGCAGGCGTCGGATTGATAGCCGTTACCAGGATCAGTTTTCCGTCTTTTTTACCGGAAATCCGCTTAAGCAGGTCATCACTTAACTTGGCTTTGTACCGGCCGTAAAATTCAAGGTCGTTTCTGTCGATGTCCAGTTCCCCTGCAATTTCCTCAATGGGAAGCATTTTGGCCTCCTGAGCAATCTCAATATCGGTCTTCATATAGTATGCACTCCTCTTGTTATTTTTGTTCCCGATTTTCCTATATCGACATATTTATTATCATAAAACTCTATTTTCTGCTTGCGAGATACTCATCCAATTGATCCATGGTCATAAGGACTCTTCTGGGCTTCGTACCTTCTTCCGGACCGACGATACCCGCGGCTTCCATCTGATCGATGATCCTGGCCGCACGGTTAAATCCGATCTTATAGACTCTTTGAAGCATACCGCTTGACGCCTTCTCTTTTTCGATGACGTACCTTGCGGCTTCTTCAAAATACAAATCAAGATCGTCACGGGCGCTGCTACCGGAAGAGTTGTTCTCACCGGACTCTGTCGCTTCTTCACCGCTTGAATAGATCAGTTCCTGAACGGTCTTATCATAGATATCGTCACCTGCGTTTTGCTTTAAGAAGTCAACAACCCTTGTCACTTCCTCATCGGATACAAAGGCTCCCTGAACACGTAAAGGCTTCGGATATCCCTGAGGATAGAACAACATATCGCCTTTTCCTAAGAGTTTTTCAGCACCACCCATGTCAAGGATCGTTCTGGAGTCCACATTGCTGGATACTTTAAAGGCTACACGGCTAGGCATGTTTGCCTTGATCAGACCGGTAATGACATTTACAGATGGACGCTGCGTGGCGATGATCAGATGGATTCCGGCTGCACGTGCCAATTGCGCGATACGGCATATGGATTCCTCCACTTCCTTGGAGGCAACCATCATCAGATCGGCCAACTCGTCCACGATCACGATGATCTGGGGCATCTTATCCGGTATATCCGGACGATGCTGTTTTTTGAGATCTGTAACACGCTTGTTAAAATTGCTGAGGTCTCTGACGGAGTACTCCGCAAACAGCTTGTATCGTTTTGTCATCTCATTTACAGCCCATTGAAGCGCCGCGTTTGCTTTTCTGGGATCCGTTACAACCGGTATCATCAGATGCGGTATTCCGTTATAGACGCTCAATTCCACGACCTTCGGATCGATCATGATCATTTTTACATCATCCGGATTTGCCTTATACAGGATGCTCATGATCAATGTATTGATAGATCGGAAGAGCACACGTCTGAAC
>CALDIE010000276.1 GCA_937901625.1 uncultured Lachnospiraceae bacterium | reverse complement strand
ACAGTGGAAAAGATGATGACGGAGCAGCTATTGAGAACCAGATAGATGTCTGCAAGGAATATATAAGGGATATGCCGGATCTTCAGCTTGTGAAGGTCTATCAGGACAACGGATGGACGGGGACTAATATGAACAGACCTGCTTTTGACGCAATGATGGATGAAGTGCGGGCTGGACGGATCAGAACAATCGTTGTCCGTGATCTATCCAGATTTGGCAGGAATTATCTTGAGACCGGAACATATCTCGAAAAGATATTTCCAAGACTTGATGTAAGGTTTATCTCGGTCAAGGAGAACTTTGATACATATAGGACAGATGGAAGTGCAGAATCTCTGATGATACCGTTGCAAAATCTGATAAATGACCTGTATGCCAAGGATATTTCACGGAAGATACATGCTGTTTTCAAGGTTCAGAAAGAAGAAAAGACCTTCTCATGGAGAACGATTCCTTATGGGTATGAGTGGAATGAGGATCATACAGGCATCATTGTTGAGAAGGAGCAGTCAGAGATTGTCCGTGAGATTTACAGAATGTATCTTGATGGAACAGGCACATATCTTATAGCAACGGAGCTTAACCGTAGACAGGTACAGACTTCAAACCAAAAGAAGCGAGGCGGAGACTATGTCTGGTCGGCACAATCCGTGACGTCGATATTGAAAAATCCTGCCTATACGGGGGTAATGGCTTGGGGAAGAAGTAAGTCGGAGCTTTATCGGAATTATTCCACATTTCATACTCCAAGAGAAGAGTGGGCAATCCGTGAAAACGATCATGAGGCAATCATATCGCAGGAGGATTATGATGCAGTGCAGGAATTATTTGAAAGGTCGTGTGAGAGAACCAAAAAAGCACTGGAACGCACCAAAGAACAGCGAAAGACCTGTGTGGATTTGTTCAAGGGAAAACTGTTTTGTGGGGATTGTGGAAATAGAATGTATTACACTGCATCTGTGGCGTATAACAACAAGGTCTATGGCAGATATAACTGTAAATCGGATGAAATGAGACGGACAGGCTGTTCAAGGCATAACATCTCCAAAAAGAGGCTAGATTCAAAGGTTCTTAAGGTGATTCAGTCTCAAATGGATCTTGCACTTGAATATGAAAAAGTACTGTTAAGGCTTAGAAATAGCGAATACAAAAAGAAGAGGGAGCAGAAGCTTAAGAGGCAGGTCTCCGTTGTATCAGGTAAACTCAGGTCGATTCAGGAAAGGCGGACACGGCTGTATGAAGACTATACCGAAGGAATATTGGACATCGAGGAATACTCTTTGGCAAAACAAACCTACGAAAGACAGGCGGATGAACTTGATAAAGCATACGGCATGGCAGTTGAGGAATTGAGAATCTTTGAAGAGAGTATTTCAGAGAAAAATCAATGGATCATGATGCTGAAAGAAACAGACCGGGATATGGATCTTACGCAGGAATTGGTGGACAGTACCGTTGATCGTGTCTATGTGTATGAGGACAATGCCGTTGAGGTTGTCATGAAGCATCAGGATATATTTGATTTTACAAAGGATTATGTAGAGAAAGGCGGTGGCTTAAATGAGTGAACCGAGAATTGCAATTTACATCCGTCTTTCCAGTGCGGATGAAGAAACGGGGAAGAAAAAGGACGAGAGCAACAGCGTGGTCAATCAGAGGAGTCTTATCCATGCTTATCTTGATAAACATTCCGAATTTGCAAATGCAGTAAGAAGGGAGTTTGTTGACGACGGATTCAGTGGGACAAATACAGACCGACCGGCATTTCAGGAAATGGTGAAGCAGATAAGAGATGGAAGGTTTAACACCTGCATTACGAAGGACTTTAGCCGTTTTTCGAGAGATTATATTGAGATGGGCGATTATCTTGAGTGCCTGTTTCCGTTTCTTAAAATAAGGTATATATCAATCAATGATAATTATGACAGTGCAGATTACAAAGGCACGACAGGAGGGCTGGATGTAGTTCTTCGTAATATTGTATATGATTCATACAGTAAGGATCTTTCCGTAAAGGTAAAGACGGCTATGATACAGTGTGCTAAGAAGGGGCAACGCATAAATGGTGAGCCTTGTTACGGATATGTTTCCAATCCGGAGAATCCGAGGTTTGATATACCCGATCCTGAGACAGCTCCTATCGTACGCAGGATATTTGATCTTGCACTTGACGGGATGAGACCTGCGGCGATTGCTCACTTGCTTAACGATGAGGGGATTCCTACTCCCGGACAATATTATCTGATGAAGCATCCCGGCTCTAAAAATCACGTAGGAAAAGCCGATAATCAAAGATGGGGATGTTATACGATACGGAGGATCCTGGATAAGCTGACTTATACCGGAGCAGCAGTTGGCATGATGAAGTGCAATGTTGCTCCCTGTTCAAAAGTCCGCAAAGAAGCGAAAAGAGAGGAGTGGATTGTAGTTCCGGGAATGCATGAGGCTATCGTAAACGAAGAGGAATATCAGAAGGTACAGAAGATCATCCATTCCAACCCGGCAGGAGAGAGGAACAATACTCCGTTCCCGTTAAAGTCATTGGTGGTATGCGGTTATTGTGGCAGAAGAATGGCAAGATGGAATAGTAAGTTTACCAGAAATCCACGGTTTTACTGCACATACGGTGGGGAATATGGTAATATTACCTGCAAAGATGTCAAATCTCCATTTGAGTGTGAACTGGAGAAAATTGTACTGACTGGCATCAAGGACCATTGCCCGAACCGGATCGGAGAAAAAGTTTGGCAAATCGCCTGAACGTGAGGACAGTGAAAAGCGTATTGCTGAGCTGAATGCGAAGATAAAGGCTCTCGATGCAGAAAAGATGCGTCGCTATGAGAGTTATACTCTTGGAGAATGCAGCAAAGAAGAATTTCTGAAACATAAGGGCGAAATAATTGATAAGATTCGTGAACTTGAAACACAGATAGACAAAGCTGATCAGACAAGGGTATTTAAGGGAGCTGAATCAGAAATGATATCGACTTGTCAGATGTTTACAGGACAGGAGGAACTGACTTATGAGATGGCACACGCATTTGTTGAACAGATCACGATTTACAGAGACTACAGGGTTGAGATTACCTGGAAATTCAAGGATTGCCTGAGTTGATAAAATTTTTAGGTTTTACTTGACACAAGCAGACAAGAAGTTCAAGACAAAGGAGCTATCATCACAGATAGGGTCTGCAAGGCTTTCATTTGCTGATCCTGAGGATATGCTGAAGTATCTGGATATCGAACCTGGCGCAGTCAGTATCATGGGACTGATGAATGATAAAGACCATGCCGTACAGCTTCTGATAGATGAGGATGTGCTGGAGAGTGAGTATCTCGGATGTCATCCTTGCGTATGCACATCAAGCCTTAAGATGAAGACTTCTGATGTAACAGAGAGGTTCCTTCCGGCGACAGGACATACATTTAAGACAGTGCATTTGTCAGGCGAGGACTGAAAGTATGGATAAAGATAAAGACGGACTTGCATGAACTGCCGGAGGTTTTCGGAGCAGGAGCTTGATGAGACGGAATTCCTGAATGTCGAGAAGCACACAGCGGATGAGATAGAGGAATTGATACGAAACGGCGGATTCCAGCAGAGTGTCCATATAATGGCGTGGCTTCTGGCGGATCGGAAGGGGAAGTAAGATGCGCTGCTTGCCTGATGATACAGAAAGAGCGGAATATCGATACTCCCTTAAACCCTGCAATATCAGACGGGGACTACAGATGGAGGCCGGAAGCATTTAATAAGATATTGGAGGCGCAGAAAGCATGGAAGAAATAAAGACAGAAGATATACTCGTAAAAGATATTGAAACAAAAAATATAATGACGAAATCCAATCTGCCTGTGGGCGGGTATTCCGTCAATCCCCGTTTCTTTATTGATAAACGGACGCACTTCTCTCTTGATATCCGACCGATCGAGCATCGGGAGACACTCAAGCATCTCGGGTATATCCGGAGTCTCCTGGTATATACGGAGCTCTCTTGTATCTCTTACGATCTTTTCGATCTCCTCCTTTGTAAGAGACGCTTTATAAGCTGCCAGGCGATCTGCCAACGCACGGTCTTTCTTTCCTGTTAAGCCCTTCTTGGGACATAACTTTAATACAGACTTATGCGGATTATTCAGAATATATTTCCGGATAAGATCGGTATAAAAAGATGTTCCGATCGCTTTTTTTGCCTCTGTATAAGCAGCCGGAAGTTCAAGGTAGTCAAAAGGACGCAGATCGTCATACAGCCAGCTGCGATACAGATTCAGACCGTAGACAAGACCTTTGGGTGTTGATCCGAAATCACCTTCGCGATAACGGAAATCCGCCGGGTTGATATAGGCTAAAAGCGCGTCCTCCTCAAGTCCTTCCGCTACCGCGCGCGCGGCTTCTTCTTCAATGATCTCGACAAATCTCTTCTCATCCTTCGGATCGGCGTTTTTGGCAACGATACTAAGATAAGGCTGGAAGAGATCACCGGAAACAGCCGAAGACACATCAACGGAGATCCCCTCCTCCATCAGCCGTTTTCTGACCGGTGCACCGGCGGATCCGATCAGGCAGTATTCCACCGCCTTCATGCCAAGGATCGTGCGTAAATCCAGAGATGTTCCGCATACGGCATTATAAGACAGATAGGTATTATGTTCCTCCGCTTCCGTTTCCGCGATCGGATACTCTTTTTCAACATAAACAGGTTGTTCAAAAGGCTGTTGAAAACCGGGGAAGGAATCCACCTCTATCCTGTCATAATCCTTCAGATACTCCTCATCGATAAAGCGAAGACGCTCCTCCATATCCATGTTTCCGTAGAGATAGATATAGGAATTGGAAGGATGGTAATAACGTCTGTGAAAATCAAGATACTCCTCATAACGAAGAGTCGGGATCACCTCGGGATCTCCGCCCGACTCAACTCCGTAAGCCGTATCCGGAAAGAGGGAATTTAAAATCTCACGATCCAGCACATCCTCCGCCGAGGAAAAAGCCCCCTTCATTTCGTTGTAAACAACACCGTTGATCACAAGCTCGGAATCGGGGGTATCCAACTCATAATGCCACCCTTCCTGTCTGAAAATCTTCTCCTCTTTGTAAATATTGGGATGAAAAACCGCATCCAGATATACATCCATCAGATTCTTAAAATCCTGCAGATTGCAGGAAGCAACCGGATAAACCGTCTTATCCGGATAGGTCATCGCGTTTAAAAATGTATTTAGCGATCCTTTTACCAGTTCCACAAACGGATCTTTTAAAGGAAACTTATCCGATCCGCAAAGTACCGTATGTTCGACGATATGTGCCACTCCCGTAGAGTCTTTCGGGGGTGTGCGAAAACCGATGCAAAAAACCTTATTCTCATCATCGTTTTCCACCAGTGCAACCCTCGCTCCGGTTTTTTTATGTTCTAAAAGCGTCAGAAAACTGTGCGCGTCCTCGGAATAATAGCTATCTATCAAACGATATTCTTTTACCGTATCTTTATACATAAACTCCTCCATGGTATGAATAATTATCTCAAATCTTAAACGCTGTAAGCGCGAGATTGGAGATTACGATCTCCTGGATCAGTATTTTCTCCTGTTCACCGGAATGATTTGCCACAAACTCATTTACGGGATAGACCACTTCCTCATAGCCGCTCCCTTTTGTTTTGGGACGGTAAAAACGGATATTGGTCCTTAAAGCCTCATACACCCTGTAGTTTTTATCATCCGGCGTCATTTTCTTCATATGTTCGGCGATCGTTTCATTCGCGTCTTCATACGGAAGGATATATCGATCCACAATGGTCTGAAACTTAAAGGGGATGCGCTCATTCGCTACTACTTCACCATAGGAAAACCGCGCTCCGATCATCGTCTTGGACATCTCTCGTATCACGTGCTTATAATCATTATCGTACATCACAGAACTCCGTTTCTTGTTTAAGGATTTGTGATCCATCAGGTATCGTCCGTGATAAATTCTTCACAGGTAACCGTTGCCAGTTCGATGGCCTGCCGGATATCTTCCTCCGTTAAATCCGTCTCGCTTGCCAGCTCTTTTACGCTGACCTTCCGCCGGTATGCTTCCGTAAGCTCCTTGGCCTTTGTGATCACATCCATCACTTTTGCCATGGTTCGCTGCAGGACTTCCTCTTCCTTATTCTCTTCACCGATCAGACCCTCCATGGCCGTCATGATCGTTTTAGCGACAAATCCGTCAAACTCCTCCGGCTGTTCGATGCAATCAAGCATACTCATAGCGGAAACCAGGGCAAAATTTCCTTCCCCGATCAGATCATATAGTTCAACTCCCTGTCCCGTATACAGTCTTGCCAGGTCGACTACCGTCTTTAATGAGGTATTGGTAAGTAACTCCTTAGCGGCGTTATCATCGTTCATGGCCGCCATGATATAGGCTCTTTTTTGCGCTTCCGTCAAAGGTTCGATATTCTCCAGCTCCTCCATGTACAGACGCAGGTAGGATCCGTCTTCGTCCGAAAGATAATCACTGTCCGGTAACGGTTTTTCGACGCCGATCTTACTGTCTTTAAAATAAGTGTTTAAGATCTTGCGCTGTTGTTCACTTAACTCCCCGAAGACATTTTTGATATCCTCCTCTGTAACAAAGCCGCCCTGCAGATAAGCCAGTTCTTTGATTCCCGCTATGGCTTTTAAAAAATCCTCCTGACTCTTTTGATACTCCATATAAAAACCTCCGCTTACTGTCTTTTAAAATGCTTATGTGTATACAGATGTTCTTCGCAAAATTCATAGTTTCCTTCGCATTGAGAGCAAAAACGGAACTGAAGTGAAGGATAATCCGTACTGGTGCGCCCGCAGATGGCGCATTTATGAGTCACTCTTACATCACCGCCGGGCATATCCCCGCCTCTTCTCATCTTAAGAACCTTTCCGCTTGCGCGGTCATCTCTTCCGGAAGCTTTTCGCTCAAAGTCCTTCCTCCTTTTGTAAGCGTT
>CALDIE010000275.1 GCA_937901625.1 uncultured Lachnospiraceae bacterium | reverse complement strand
TGAAAAAAATGACAGGAGAAAGGTCTCCTGTCATTTTTTATGCAAGTTCAATGCATTTATTCAATGCATTTATTCAATTCATTTATTCGATCCATCTATTCAATTCATCTATTCAATTCATGACGATAAGTACATCCCGGTGCCACAAAACGTGACAGAAGGTACGTCCCGGTGTCACCTAGTCGGTGATGGTGACGTGGTCTTTGAGGTAGTTGATGACGAGGCGGAAGAGGGAGGACTGGGCCATGTAGCCGGTGCCGTACTGCTCGCTGTATTCGTTGTAGGTTTCGGCGTCGTAGCCGGATTCGGTAAAGTAGGCGCGAACGGTGTCGGGGTCATTGGAAAGACCGGCGTGCTCGTAAATGTACTGAGCCTCCAAAGCGTACTCGGTGTCGGACTTTACCTGCTCGGCAAGAAAAGCGTCAAAGGAAGCCTGATCGGAGTAGCCATACATCTCATACTCGTTGTTGTACATGGTATAGCCGAGGTAACTTTCATACATGGCGTTGTAATATTCCATCTGACGAAGGTTCTGATCATGGTAGATGGCGGTGAGGTTCTTCATGTAGTTGTCGGGAAGTTTCGTTACAACGGCGTTTTCGGAAAGAGAAGCACTAAGAGCACTCTCCAGGTTGGAATCATAGTAACTGTCGATGATGTATTGGCGGTATTCCTCCGCGGTGGAGGCGATATCGCCATGGTAGAACTGTACATACTCATCGTTAAATTCCGCATCCACATAAAGACCTAAGATCGTGATGTCATAATCAACGGCCTGTCCGGCTACGGATGTATCGGCGTTGTCGGAAGAGTAGTTGATGGTTGTGGAGAAGGAGTCCCCAACATGATGACCAAGGAGTTCCAGGTCAAAATCCTGGCTGACGCTTGCGTAACCGATCGTCATGGTCTGTCCGCCGGATTCTGCGGTTACTTCCGCGGAAACGGCACCGTCGATCTTTTCGGTGTAGGCAACATTTACACGGTCACCGTCAGAGACGATGAGCGTGGGATCATCCGACAGAGAAGAATTGTTGTGGAGTTCGGCAAGGATGTCGTCTTCCACGGTCTGATCGGAAGGAAGAAGATCTGCCTTCGAAAGAGTGATATTTTCATAATCCACATGCACATGATCATCGATATTGATGCCTTTGATCGTTCCCTCGTCGGTTAAATAGCGGCTGTAGTCAAGTTTGGACTGATTGTACATCACTACGGCAACGACGATGGCGATTACAATCAGGGAAGGGATCAGGATTGCAATGGTCTTAGATACGACCTTTTTCCTTTTCTGTTCCTTTCGCTGTTTTTCAATTTCCATTCGTTTCTGTTTAGATTTGCTGATTTCAGATTCGCTCATGATTTCTCCCATCCAGAATCCAGTTCTTAAGTTTTTTCGCTCAAAGCATTGATCTTTTGCTTTTTTTGGTACCTTGGCACGCACGACAAAGTATAGCACATTTTCTGTTGAAAAGAAACAGGACAGAAATTGAAAAAACGGTGTCCATAAGGTAGAATAGGAAGGAGTGAGGTGAAGGGCTATGGCAAAGTGGTTTGTGAAAAGGAACGGCGGGGATTACGAGGCGATCGGACGGAAGTTCGGTATTCATCCGGCTGTTGCGAGGCTGATCCGCAACCGCGGGATCGAAACGGATGAAGAATATGAGAAGTACTTAAACGGCGGGATAGAGTGTCTTCACTCACCTGAAAAGATGAAGGATCTGGTCCGTGCGGCCAATATACTTTCGGATAAGATAAAGAACGGAAAGAAGATCCGGATCGTCGGTGATTACGATGTGGACGGGGTATGTTCAAGCGCCATTCTGATGAGAGGAATGACCTCCTTTGGGGCTGTTGTCGATACCGTGATCCCGCACAGGATCCGTGACGGTTACGGGATCAATATACGAATGATCGATGAGGCGATCGGGGAAAAGGTGGATACCATTCTTACCTGCGATAACGGTATTTCGGCCTATGACGAGGTAAAAAGGGCTGTTGAGAGCGGACTTACGGTATTGGTCACCGACCACCACGAAGTGCCCTATGAAGAAAAGGATGGGAAAAGGGTTTACAGGGTACCGGAGGCACATTGCGTGGTTGACCCGAAGCAGGAAGACTGCGGGTATCCTTTTCCCGGGATCTGCGGCGCGGAAGTGGCTTATAAGCTGATCACCTATATGCTTGATCATAAGAAGGAACTATTTACGGATAAAGGGATCGGAATCCGTTTCGATACCGACTCTGAGGAGCAGTTTCGTGAAGAAATATTACAGATGGCGGCGCTTGCGACGATCGGCGACATCATGGAGTTAAAGGATGAAAACCGCGTGATCGTTAAGGAAGGGATCCGCAGCATGGAACAGCGCCCGAGCGTCGGATTAAAAGCCCTTTTGGATGTGCAGGGGCTGACGGGAAAACATCTGAACACTTATCATTTCGGTTTTGTTTTGGGTCCTACGATCAATGCGGCCGGACGATTGGACAGCGCCATGCGTTCGTACCGTTTGTTGATCGAAAGAGATGAGGCTATTGCACGCGTACAGGCGGAAGAAATTAAGCAGTTAAACGAAAGCCGTAAGAGTATGACGGAGGACGCGACGGAATTGGCCGTGCAGAGTATAGAAGAAGGCGGATTCGGCAATGACAGGATCCTGGTGGTTTATGTGCCGGGATGTCATGAAAGTCTTGCCGGGATCGTGGCCGGAAAGTTACGGGAACGCTATAGCCGTCCGGCTTTTGTGCTGACGGATGCGGAGGTTGGTCTTAAGGGCTCGGCCAGATCCATTGAGGCTTATCATATATATGACGCGATGACGGAGATCAAGGATGTATTCTTAAAATACGGCGGACACTCCCAGGCAGCCGGTTTTTCGATCGAACGGGACCGTCTGGATGAGATGCGAAGGCGTTTAAATGACAACTGTCGTCTTGAGGATCAGGACTTTGAGGAAAAGCTTTCTCTGGATGCGGAGATGGCACTTTGCCATATATCGCCGGATCTTGTTGACCAGCTGGAGTATCTCGAACCGATCGGAAACGGAAATGAAAGCGCGATCTTTGCCTGCAGGAATCTCCGCCTGGTCAAGGGGAGACTGATGGGCGCGAACGGATCATTTGGCAGGTATACCATGGAAGAGGAGGGACAGCAGTACGAACTCCTGTTGTTCAGACAAAATGACCGGCTGATCAAGGAAATTAAAGACAGATACGGAGATGCCGTATGGGAGGGGATCCTAAGCGGCAGAGAGAATCCGGACGCAGCGCCGGTTTTGCTAAATGTTGCGTACAGCGTCAAGTGGAATGAATACAAGGGAAACAGGAATATTCAGATCGTAATAGAAGATTTCAAGTTGATCTGATCGGAGGATGTGTAAATGGTCTTTTTCGGAGATACGAAATGGAACTCGGATGAGTATCGTTTGATAAAATTAAATCTGGGAGTGTTGGTGATCCTATGGATAGTCGCAAAAACCGGACTTTTACCGGAGGCGGTGGGAGAAGTACTTCTTCACAGCGTGATCCTTGCCGGTTTTTTGGCGCAAGGCGTTTTGTACGGAACCGATCGTAAGGAACATAAGGAGCCGTCGGTACTTCCGGCACGTTTTTTTGCGAATGTCTATTTATTTTTTTCACTGATGATCCTGTGCCGATATGCGTTATCACTCCTTAACGGCGGTAACTTGTATTATCTGGACGAGATAAAAGTTTCTTCGTTCCAGGCGTTCAGTCTGGTGGGGATCGGGGATCTCTGGGTGCTGCCCCCTTTTCTCTTTACCGGCCTTTTGTACGGGATGATAAGAAAAGAATGGAAGAAAAAACAGGTCACACCCGTTATCTTGATCCTTGGTATTGCCATCCTTTTGTTTTCGCAGTTTAGCGGCCTCTATCCGGGTGAAATAGCGATGGAAGAGGGGCTTGGAGTAAAGGCTTTTTTCTTTGATATCGCGGGTGCCTTGTGGTCGACGGCAATCGGATTGTTCTTTTGTCTGATCGGAGAGTGGTGCGTGGATCTGGCAGCCATCCTGGAAGGGAAGACGATGCATAAGATCCTGCTGATGATCATTTTTTTGGTCATGTCTGTGGCCATGGGCGCGCTTTACATACGAAGCGCAGACGCATCGGAAGCGGCCAGGATCGGAACTGTGATCCATGGAAGCGACGTTTCCGAACTCATCAGCAGAGGTCTGTTGGAAGGCTCCGACAAAATACCGGCTCTCCTGTTGTTTACCGGCCTTTTCTTTGCGGTTAGCTGCTTCCTCTTTAGCCACTGGGTAAAAGTAAGTCCTCCGATTGAATGGTTTGGCAAAAACGCCGTGTGGTTCTACCTCTTTCTGGAAGGATTCGGGATCCTTGACGTCGCCCGCGCGATCAAACAAAAGGTATTCTTAAAGACTGACCATAATTTTATCAGCAATGCTTCCTTAATTCTTACCGTTGCTTTTGGCTATCTCCTCCTCATCGGGCTTTTGTATCTCCTTAAAGGGAAAACTCCCACAGCCGGGTCCAATGATACGAGTGATACAAAAAAAGAATAGTTTTTATGAAAAAACACAAATCGGACACAATTATACTTTATGATGGGTCTCAAGATAGTTGACACATTACTATCTCCCCCCTCATAAGAGAAGCCGCAAGTGCTTGTGGCTTCTTTTTCTTTTTGTGACAGGGGGACGTACCTTCTGTCACGTGTCGTTCCGTTTTTTTGTATTGCCCTCTTTTTTCCCCGGTGGGACCTACCTTCTGTCATGTTTCGTTCCGTTTTTTGTATTGCCCTCTTTTTCCCCGGTGGAACCTACCTGTTGTCATGGGTCGTTTTCTTGTCACTCTTTCGTAAAAAGAAGTTTTTGTTTAGAGTTTTTGACCCCGGGTTTTTAGCCCCGGGTTTTTTGCCAGGAAGGTAGAAAAACACACAAAATTATAATACAATAATCAAGCATAAGCTTGATTTATAGGAGAGGTGAAAGTATGCTTCAAAACAACATAGAACTGGATCTGAAAACACGGATGATTGAAAGCGGTAAATCCCAAACAGAAATAGCAGAGAATCTTGGAGTAACACTGTCCTACATCAATCGCATCACCAAGGGTCGGGAGCAGATCCTCAATAAGACTTTTGTGAAGATGATGGAGGAGCTTGGTTATGATGTCCGGCTGACCTATGAAAAAAAGGAAGAGAAATGATGGCTATTTTTGTTTTATGTTAATCGTGATAATATGATGTTAGAGTGATAATAAGATGGGAGGAACTTATGAAAAAGAAAAGTTTAGTGGCATTGTTGGCCATGATGACGATTTCGTTGGGAGCGTGCTCGTTTTCAAAAGAACCGGAGGACGATCGACCTTCAAGAGCGGAGAGCCGCAGAGAGAGCCGAAGCGAAAGAGACGACGATAATGATAAGGAAAGAGCAGAGACCACACAGGAACCGGAGAGTGCGGCACCTCAAGAGGAACCGAAAACCGGGGGAGAGCAGGATGCCGCAGACGGCGCGATCATGGCGGATTTTGTAAACGGGGAGGGTTCATTTACCGTTAAGGAAAGCTTTATGGGAGAGTCCAATATGTGCGGCGTGGACTATCGTAAAGGGCAAAGTTACAACTATGATCAGATGCTGGATGTTCTTTTAAACGGAGGTTACCTGGAAAAGGTGCCTGTTCTTAACTGGTATTCCTATGGTCTGCTGGAGGTGCCCTATGCCCCCGGACAATGGTACAGCATGGAAGTCGGCGTGAATTGCGAAGGCGAATACGCAACACAAAAGCTGCTTTTCCAGGAATTGGACGACAAACTGTATCTGTGTGCTGCCGTAGAGGATTACTATCGTGTGTCTGCGGGGATCAACAGATACGGCGTTGTGAGCAACGGCGGATCCGGCGGGGCTGGATTGTACGGTATGCAGTATTACGTTCCGGATCCGAACGGCGATATACGCGAAGCGTACATCATGATGGAAGCCTGGTACGGTTTCAGCCTTTATGAAGAGGATGATTACGATCCCCGGATCAACCGCGCGATCGAAGAGTATGTACCGCTGTTGGATGACAATAATGACTTTTATGTGCGGCAGTATGAAATTGATGGAATGTATTATTATGTTCCGATCGATCTGGGAACCGGTGATGTGGAGGAATTTGTTTCCATTGCGGAAAAATACGATGTGGATACAGTTACCCAGGAGTTAGTGGATGAGGTCATCGAGCGGAAGTTTGAGACCTTGGGGATCGAGATGGATCCGGAGGATCTATTCTCCGGAGATATGCCGTATATTTTGATGGATACTTCGGAAATCACTCCGGAGATGCAGTTGTGGTATACCCTCGATGATTATACCGGAAGCTGGCTGTTAACGGCTTCTGAAGTGGAAGGGTACTTTGAAGAGGTTGATCCGTCTGTAAATCAGACAAGGCTGGAAATATGGCTTGAGGATAATGGAGAATACCATGCTTCGTTGATCGAAAACTATGAAGGTGAAAGCCGGGCGGTTTTTGAAGACCGGCTGCTTCGCTTCAGGGAAAATGCTGACGGAGTTTACCGGGTGGAGGTCGTTTTCGATAAAGATCATCCATATGAAGAGTTTGTCATGGGGATCGAACCGGATGATTACGAATCTCTGGAACTCTCATTGACTATGGAAATCGAGTATGGCGTGATCAGCGCAACCGGTTTTTTTATAAGAACCTACGGTTAATGAAAAAATGAGCAAGAACCTAAGGCCTGAAAATAAAGGAGAATGGATAAAGATGACAGTATCCGCTTTATTGGACAGAATAAATGTTATAAATATAGAGGGAAATCCTTCATGCGAGATCACATCCGTGGTCACAGACTCCAGAAAACTTGCGGAGGATTGTTTCTTCCTTTGCATCGTGGGGGCCAATTTTGACGGCCACAGTGCTTTGGGAGAGGCAGTCAAAAAGGGAGCGGCTGCCGTTCTGGTGCAGGAAGGGATTGATATCTCTGCCGTCAGGGATACCCTTCGAAAAAACGGTGTCGTGATCGTTACGGTAAGGGATACGAGAGAGGCTATGGGACCGGTGGCGGCTGCATGGTTTGGTCATCCAGCTGAAAAGTTAAAGACGATCGGGATCACCGGCACCAAGGGAAAGACGACAACGACCTATCTGGTAAAAAGCATGTTAGAGAGCGCGGGACACCGTTGCGGTCTGGTTGGAACGATCGAGATCATCACAGGGAAGCGCACGATCGCATCGAAGAATACCACGCCGGAATCCTATGCTCTGCAGGAATACTTTGCGGAAATGGTGGAGAGCGGCTGCGATACCGTAGTGATGGAAGTTTCCTCGCAGGGCGTCGCCGCGGAGCGCCACGCGGGGCTTGCGTTTTCGGTGGGCGTGTTCACACACTTGACGCGCGACCACTTGGATTTCCACGGCGACATGGAGCGCTACTACCTCGCCAAGCGCCGCTTTTTCGAGGAGGCGCTCCTCCCCGGCGGCGCGCTGATGGCGGGAAGCGACGCATGGAGCGCGCGGCTCGTCC
>CALDIE010000274.1 GCA_937901625.1 uncultured Lachnospiraceae bacterium | reverse complement strand
ATAAAGAGTACGCAAAGAAGAAAGGTGATACCTTTTTTCATATATATTGTATATATCGATTTTTTTGCGTTTGTTTCCACCGCCATACGCCCTTTTCTTCCGCCTCCGTGTACTTCTTTCTTCCTGCTCTTTAAAATTTATTGTACCACAGATCTTTATCCCTTACCCGTTCTATTTGGACTTTCCCGTCATCTTTGCTATAATGGGATTCATCTTAAATCTAAGAAAATCCACTATGGAAAGCGAGGACCTATTTATGGCACAGAATCCTATCGTTACGATCACCATGGCAGACGGAAGCGTTATGAAAGCGGAACTCTATCCGGAGATCGCACCCAACACCGTTAACAACTTTATCTCTCTGATCAGGAAGAACTTCTATGACGGCGTGATCTTTCACCGTGTGATCCGCGGCTTTATGCTTCAGGGCGGCGATCCCGATGGACGCGGCACCGGCGGTCCGGGCTACCACATCAAGGGAGAGTTCAGCCACAACGGCTTTAAAAATGACTTAAAGCACACCCCGGGCGTATTGTCCATGGCGCGCACCATGATCCCGGATTCTGCCGGCAGCCAGTTCTTTATCATGCACGAGACCTCCCCTCACTTAGACGGTGAATACGCCGCTTTCGGCAAGGTGATCGAGGGCATGGACGTGGTAAACCGCATCGCGGAAACACCCACAGATTTCCGTGACAGACCTTTGGAGGACCAGGTAATGAAGACTGTAACTGTGGAAACCTTCGGTGTGGAGTATCCGGAACCGGAGAGGGTATAAAAACGCTTTGCTTGTTCACATTTTGTTAATATATTATTCCAATTTTGTTTTCACAAAAAGCATTTTTTAGCCACTTTCATGCGGTATAGTAATATCATCGAAGGGAACACAAGAGTGAGTCGAAGCATTCTTCCCCCAGATGATAGAGCTGACATAATCAAAACTTTTTCATAATTTTATGCCGGGTAAGGTAACTTGCCCGGCATCCTCCCTTTTTAAGGGGGATTTTTTTGTTCTTGTGGGTATCCCCCTGCCCAACACATTTTCCTTGAACCAATTACTATGGTATGATTTTTCTTTGCTTTGCAAGAAAATCAGCGGATTCCGCATGTTTCAGAATGAGGTACGACATGAATGAGGAAACATCCAGTTACGGCATAAACGGTGCAGCCTTAAAGTGGATCGCTGTCATTACAATGATCATCGATCACATCGGGGCGTCGACACTTCACTACTACATGATCCACCACGGTGATTACACCCGGACGACATGGCTGATCTACCGCACCTGTCGGGGCATCGGGCGTATCGCCTTTCCGATCTTTATCTTTCTTCTGGTGGAGGGGTATACTCATACCAAGAGCCTATCCCGCTACTTAATGAGACTGGGTATCTTTTGCCTGGTATCGGAGATCCCTTTTGATCTGGCTTTTTACAACCGGCCGTTTTACACGGGTAACCAGAATATCTTCTTGACCCTCTTGATCGGACTTGCGGCGATCACCGGGATCCGAAAGATCCGGGACGCCGAAGGACGAAAACCCTTGGAGTATCCGAGGCAGAAAAAACAGATCCTTCGCAAGGTCTTCGCGTTTTTTCTGGAGAGTATCATTATTGCCATCGCCTTCTTCTTAGCTCACGTCCTTCACGCGGACTATGACATACCCGGCGTCGCCGCCATTCTGGTGGCCTACCGTTTCCGAAATCTCAGAGAGGGCTCCATGATCGCTGCCTGCCTTACCTTACTCTTTTCAAGCACATCGGAGATCTTTGGTCTCTTTAGTCTGATCCCCATCTATTTCTATAACGGCACCAGAGGACGGCAGGCGAAGTATTTCTTCTATGCGTTTTACCCGGTACACTTGCTGATCTTATGGGGGATCAACCGGCTGTTTGTGGGTGGGTGACGGAAAATATAAGATTGTAACCGCCCCCGATTTATTGTAAAATCTTCTCATGCATCAATAAGGAGATCACCCTATGTATAAAATAGCCTACATCCTGACATTTTTCAGGGACGGTAAGGGAAACTGGCCCAACTATATCGACTGGTTTATGGCTTCCTGCGAAGCCAACAAGACCATCGATTTCTTCATCTTCACGGATGATAAGGAGATGATCGATAAATGGGGCGGCGTTCCAAATATCAAATTCCAATGTATGACCTTTCAGGAGTGTATCGAACTGATCCGAAGCAAAGTTGGGGATATCAAGATCAACAAGCCCTACAAGTTATGTGATATGAAACCCACCTTCGGAAAAGTATTCAGCGAGTATCTCGAGAGATATGATTTCTGGGCTTACGGAGATTGCGACCTGATCTGGGGTGATCTCAGAAAAACGTTCACCGATGAGTTTCTGGATAAATACGACTGGTTTCAATGTCTCGGAAATCTTCAGATCATCCGCAACAAGGAGGAGATGAACAATTATTATCTCTTAGAGCGTGCGGAATGGTCCCGTTATAAGGATCGCAGCTGGAAAAAGGTCATTGAAACGGAGCGGAACATCAGCTTCAACGAATGGACCGGCATTCCCATGATCCTACGCGAAAACGGGAAGCGTATCTACTGGAACCGGGAAAACTTTGTAAACATCTATCAGGAAGATAAGGGCTACAAGAAGATGATCGACAATACCGTTCATCACAATACTCTCTTTCAGTACTGGCTCTGGGAGAACGGTGCGATCTACCATGTGGATAAACTGACCGGAAAAAAGACAGAACGCCTCTATATCCATTTCAGTTCCCGCAAGATGAAACCG
>CALDIE010000273.1 GCA_937901625.1 uncultured Lachnospiraceae bacterium | reverse complement strand
CTCTTTCCCTACACGACGCTCTTCCGATCTACGGACACGCTTTAACTTCCTTACCCGGTATCCTTTCGCGCTCCACATCCTTCGGATCTGACGGTTCAATCCCTGCGTCAATACCATGCGAACGCTGTTGTGACTGATCTTTTCCACTCTGCAAGGTCTTGTTTTTACCTTAAGATCAAGGAGATAGATCCCCTTGGCCAGTTCCTTTATATCCTCTGCCTGCGGCTCTTTATCCAGTGTTACGATATACTCTTTTTCATGACCGTGGGAGCCCTTCATGATCGCCTGGATCAGTGCCCCGTCGTTGGTCATCAAAAGAAGCCCTTCCGAATCCTTATCAAGGCGTCCGGCATAGGTAAGTCGGACCGGATAATCCAGATATTCCTCCACCGTGGCAGACGCATGCGGATCATCATGGCTGACGGTGACTCCGACCGGTTTATAAAAAGCCAGAACGACCTTTTTCTGGGGGGGTTCGACTTCCTTATCTCCCATCCGGATCACTTCATCGCCCTTCACTTTCATCCCGGCGACTGCCTTCTTCCCGTTTACCGTTACCTTTCCGCTTTCAATGAGACGGTCGGCCTCTCTTCTCGAGCAGGCACCGGTCGACGCCAGATATTTGTTCAAACGGATCAGCCCGTCTTCATTTTCCGTATTTTTCTTTTCCATCTTCCGTTTCCTTTAAACCCGTTCTCCCGTTACAGGATAAGGCTCATTTCCTGTCGGAAAGCCCTTTATATTCCTCAAAGCAATCAAAGGTTGCGAAATAATCTGCCGGTGTCTCCGCGCGACGGATCAGTTCAACACTGCCATCCTCCTTTAACAGGAGCTCCGCGCTCTTTAAGCGGCCGTTATAATTATAGCCCATCGCGTAGCCGTGCGCGCCCGCATCGTGGATCGCGATATAATCCCCGATCTCGATCTCCGGAAGATTGCGGTCAACGGCAAACTTATCATTGTTTTCGCAAAGGGATCCGGTCACATCATAGGTATGATCACAGGGACGATCCTCTTTTCCAAGAACCGTGATATGATGATATGCTCCGTACATAGCCGGACGCATCAGGTTAACGGCACAGGCGTCACATCCGATGTACTCCTTATGCGTATGCTTCTCATGGATGACTTTGGTCACCAGCATACCGTAAGGTCCCATCATGAATCTTCCGAGCTCCGTATAGATCGCCACATCGCCCATTCCGGCGGGAATCAGCACCTCTTCATATACCTTTCTCACGCCTTCTCCGATCGCGCGGATATCATTCGGCTCCTGGTCGGGTCGATATGCGATACCGATACCGCCGGAAAGGTTGATAAAAGATACTTTGATTCCCAGTTTCTCCTTGATCTCTACAGCCGTTGTAAACAGTTCTTTGGCCAGTGTCGGATAATACTCATTTGTAACGGTGTTGCTTGCCAGAAAAGCGTGCATACCGAATTCCTTTACACCCTTGTCCTTTAAGATCTTATATGCCTCAAAAAGCTGCGGTCTGGTCAGACCGTATTTTGCGTCGCCCGGATTATCCATGATGCTGTTGCTGATCTTAAAAAATCCGCCCGGATTAAAACGAAGGCTTAACTTCTCAGGCAATTTACCCAGAATCCCTTCCAGGTAATCGATATGGGTAATGTCATCGAGATTGATGATCGCGCCTAACTTAGCGGCAAGCTCAAAATCCTCTCTGGGGGTATCGTTGGAGGAGAACATGATATCCTCCCCGTGAATCCCCATGGCGTCGCTTAACATCAACTCCGTTAAAGAGGAGCAGTCGCAGCCGCAGCCGTATTCATGAAGGATCTTGATCAAAAACGGATTAGGCGTTGCCTTTACCGCGAAATACTCCTTGTATCCGGGGTTCCAGGAGAAAGCCTCCTTTAACGCCTTCGCATTTTCGCGGATACCCTTTTCGTCGTAAATATGAAACGGTGTGGGATACTGTTTTACGATCTCCTCTACCATCTCTTTTGTCACAAATGCTTTCTTTTCCATCCTCTTTTCCTTTCTGCAACCCCGGAATTTATGATTTATTGTTCGGATATAACATCCTCTATCTGCCAGTCAATTTCTTCAAGCCCGTGGCTTTTTAAGAACTCATTGGTCTTACTGAAGTGTCTGCATCCAAAGAAGCCTTTCGATGCCGACAAGGGGCTCGGGTGCGGTGCCTTTAAGATCAAGTGTTCCGGATATGTGATCATCTCCGCCTTTTTCTGTGCCGCCGCTCCCCATAAGAGGAATACGACCGGGCGCTTTTGCTCTGCCACCTTCTTTATGATCGCGTCGGTAAACTGTTCCCAGCCGATGCCTCTGTGGGAAAACGATTCATGCGCGCGCACCGTCAAAACCGTATTTAAAAGAAGCACGCCCTGCTTTGCCCATTTGATGAGATAACCGTTGTTTGGGATCGTACATCCCAGATCCGACTGAAGCTCCTTATAGATATTCTGTAAGGAAGGCGGGATTTTGATCCCGGGCTGAACCGAAAAGCAAAGCCCGTGGGCTTCCCCCTCGTTGATATAGGGGTCCTGTCCCAGGATCACGACTTTTACTTCTTCCAAAGGCGTTAAGTGCAGCGCGTTAAAGATATCTCCGGAAGGAGGGTAGATGACGCGTGTGGCATACTCCTTCACCACTGTATCGTACAGCCGCCTGTAATACTCTTTGGCAAATTCCTGTCTTAATGCCACTTCCCAGTCATTGGATAATGCCGGCATACTTCCCCCCTTCTCCTAGAGACGAACGGATACGCCGTTGTCCCGAAGGTATCTCTTAAGATCCAAAATCTCCAGTTCCTTAAAATGGAACAGCGACGCCGCCAAAGCCGCATCTGCTTTCCCTTCGGTTAACGCCTCTAAAAAGTGCTCCTTTGTCCCGGCGCCGCCCGAAGCGATCACGGGAACGGAAACGTTTTCCGAAATGATCCTTGTCAGTTCAAGATCGTATCCCGCCTTGGTCCCGTCACAATCCATGCTTGTCAAAAGGATCTCTCCGGCGCCAAGCTCACAGCCGCGGATAGCCCACTCTACGGCGTCTGTTCCCATATCCACACGACCGCCGTTTTTGTAGATATTCCAACCGCTGCCGTCTTCCCTGCGCTTTGCGTCGATAGCCAGCACCACGCACTGGCTGCCGAACTTATCTGCCGCATCCGCGATAAGCCCGGGATTCATGATAGCTGCCGAATTGACCGATACCTTATCGGCGCCTTCCCTGAGCAATCTTCGAAAGTCATCCACCGTTCGGATCCCGCCGCCTACCGTAAAGGGGATAAAAACATTTTCCGCTACCCTGCGGACCATATCCACCACGGTCTCACGCGCGTCGGAGGAAGCCGTGATATCCAGAAATACCACCTCATCCGCCCCGGCCGCGTCGTACGCTTTCGCGATCTCCACAGGATCTCCCGCGTCGATCAGATTTACAAAATTAACACCCTTTACCACCCGTCCGGCATTCACATCCAGACAGGGGATGATCCTCTTTGTATGCAATTCTTTTTAAGCCTATAAGGCCAAAAACCTCTCGAAAAGTCGCCA
>CALDIE010000272.1 GCA_937901625.1 uncultured Lachnospiraceae bacterium | reverse complement strand
TCCCAAAGAGTTATAAAGATAAAGGTGCTGCCCGCAGGGGAAGCACCTTTTCCTTTCTTTTTACAAATACAGTACCTTTAAGTATGCCATGGCGTAAGGAACCGTCACGTGGTACCATTGACCAATAACATTGTCTCTATAGAGAAGAGTTTCTGTGCGGATCAAAGAAGTTTAAACCCTTCCACAGGCGGTATACAACAACTCCAAAAAGTATGGCCTGAACCAGGAAGTATACGAAGGATGAGATCTTTAACTGATAAAAAGCAAGGACAAAGTGAACATATCCTGCAAGACAGGAGACCATCCAGAAGATCGTGGTGACCCGGTTGGTGCTGTGGTTGGCAAGACATTCCTCGCTTCGAAGAAAGCAGAAAACATACTCAAAGATCGCTATGATCTCAAAAAGGGTTACGATGAAATAACTGAAGTACCCTATGCGGTAGCGGACATTTCCGTTAAGGAAAAAGGGAAGAAATTGATAAAACACGGAGAGGATCAGAGCACCGACGCACAGACAAAGTGAACGGCGGGAAGACGCGACGCCTTTAAAGAGACGTATTCCTCCGATCAAAAGAAACAGAAATCCCAAAGCATCGGGAAGCAGATCGAGGCGTAAATAATGTCCTAACACATCGTCAATGACCATGGATACGGTCAGGGGGGCTTCCGTAAAAAACTCTTCAAACAAAGGAAATTTGATCTTTGTGGTGATGTTTATATCGATAAGGATAAGCAGCAATCCACAAAAAGAAAGCCAAAGACCGGGGATATCCGGACATTCTTTGGATAACGGCTCATTGGTGATGATCTCTTCGTCGACTGTTTGAGTATCCTTCTTCATGGTAAGCAAAATTTCCTCCTTTGGGGTTCATCTCCGGTCAGAGTCTATCATCTCACAGGTGTGGCGCGCTGTCAAAAGGAGCTTTAATGAAAGTTATGAAGTTATGAAGATTAACTGTCAAACTCCCGTGTGTGACAACTTGACGGATTCGTTTTATACATAGTAAAGTAATTGTGGAAGCAACGAAC
>CALDIE010000271.1 GCA_937901625.1 uncultured Lachnospiraceae bacterium | reverse complement strand
AGCCCTTGCGGAGGGGATCGGTGAGCGCCTGACGCCGCTTTATACGCCTGCAGGGATATATGTGACGGTGATCAAGCCGGCTTACGGTGTATCGACTAAGGAAGTCTATGAGGAGATCGACAAACGCCTTTCGGAGGAATTTGACGGGCATCCTCCGGTGGATGAGATGCTCTCGATCCTTGAAGAGATGGAGCAAAACGGGGAGACGCCCGCGTTGGACGAGGCTCTTATAGGAACGATCGGAAATGTACTTTCTCTGGTGACGGAAGAGAAGCTGCCCGAACTGGCGCATCTGCGGCGGGACCTTTTGGCAGCAGGAGCCAGAGGAGCGCTTATGAGCGGAAGCGGACCTACCGTTTTCGGATTGTTTACGGATAAAGAGAAAGCCCGTGGGGCAGCGGAGAAACTGAAAGAGTTACACCCGGATATGTATGTTCATGTCGCCGGATTTGTATCCGGCGGGGTGGCACAGGATGAGTAAGGAGGGGGTTATTGGATGAGTGATTTTTTGCAGGTGGGAACAGATGAATATATCCCGTTGCGCGATGTTGTCTTTAAAACGCTGCGCAAGGCGATCCTTTCCGGCGATCTGAAACCCGGAGAAAAATTAAGGGAAGTGAATCTTGCGCAGAGAATGGGAGTAAGCCGTACGCCGATCAGAGAGGCGATCCGTATGCTCGAGCTCGAAGGGCTGGTCGTAATGATCCCCCGCAGGGGCGCGGAAGTGGCCGGTATCACCAGGAAGGATCTTAAGGATATGATGGAGATCCGCGTGGTTCTGGATCTTTTGGCGATCGAGCTGGCATGCGAGAGACGAACGGAAGAACAGCTGGAGCGTCTGGAGAAGGTCCGCCTCGAATTTGAGGAAAACCTTGGTACGTCGGGGCTTACCAAAACAGCCAAGCTTGATGAGTCATTTCATGCGATCATAGTGGAAATGGCGGGGAATGAAAAGCTTTCCCAGATCGTCAAAAACATATCCGATCAGATATACCGCTATCGCTATGAGACGCTCAAAGATGAAAGCCAGTATGATGATCTGAAGAAAGAACACCTGGTCATGGCGGAAGCGATCCGCGATCAGAAGAAGGAAACGGCCATGGAAGTGGTGCGCAAACATATCGAAAGGCAGGAAAATTCCATCACAAAGAAGCTTAAGCTTCAGTGAGTCGGGGAGGAAAATATGACAAAAGATGTGATGATATCCATCAAAGGAATGCATCTCTATGATGAAAACGGGGAGGATGACCCCATCGAGCAGATTGTCGCCGGGAAATACTACTGTAAAGAAGGCAAACATCAGCTTTTTTATGAAGAAGCAAGCATGAACCAGGAGGAGATCTTAAATACCAGAGTTACCATCACTCCGCAGAGTGTGGAATTTATCCGGAAAGGGAAGTATTCCTCCTCTATATGTTTCTTTTTGGGAGAAAAACACATCAATACGTATCATACGCCGATGGGAAACTTAAGCTTTGGCGTGGAGACGGAAAACATTGATATACGGGAGATGAGTGAGGACCGGATCGAGATCGCCATTGAATACCGGCTGGCTTTTAACCGGGAATATGAAACGGAATGCAGGGTAAATATGATCATCTGTTCCAAGGAACTGAGCGCTCCGCTGTTTTAAAGAAAAAGCGGTGTAACTTTGATTGCTTGCAGCAGGCGAAAATGGTAGAATAAAAATAGTGTCGATTTTTCGGAAATCTTTCCGGGATATCGGAATCATCATTATGTTTATGTAGGAGGCAAATTTGTTATGAAGCCATGGGTAATTGTGCTGATCGTACTGGCTGTGTTGGTCGTACTGGCGATCATATTGTATTTTGTGGGAAAGAAGCTTGAAAAAAAGCAGAATGAACAGCAGGCTATGCTGGAAGCAAACAAGCAGACAGTATCGTGTCTGATCATCGATAAAAAGAAGATGAAACTAAAAGACGCCCAATTGCCGGCATCGATCGTCTCGCAACTGCCGAAGATGTCAAAAAATGTTAAGGTTCCTCTGGCAAAGGTAAAGGTAGGACCGCAGATCGTGACGATGTTTGTGGATGAGAAGATTTTTGAGGTGCTTCCCGTAAAGAAAGAAGTAAAAGCGGAGATCAGCGGTATGTATATCATCGGAGTCAAGGGTGTACACGGTACGCAGATCAAGGCGGAGGAAAAGAAAAAGAGCCGGTTTAAGAAGGCTGTTGAGAAGGCACAGGAGAAGGCCGGCGCCAAATCCATTAAATAATCCTGCGGAAGGGAAGGGATCCAATGGCTTTTTTGGGAAATGAAGATGATCGGTTAAAACCGAGTTATATTGCGTCCATGCGCCCGATACTGCGCAAACACGCGTTGTTTTCCGACACGACGGAGAATTATATCAGCCCCGCACAACCTGCGGGGTATGATCGCGTCACGATACGTTTCAGAACGTCGATCAACAATGTAGACCGTGTCTATCTTGTGGATGATACGGAAAGACATTTGATGGACAAGACGGACAGAGATGCTCTTTTTGATTATTACAGTGTAACGATACAGCTGGAAAATGTATGTTATCGTTATCATTTTGAAGTGAGCACGGGCAAAGTGGTCACTTATTTTGATGTAAGAGGTGTGGCAAAACAGCCGGATCCGCATTATGATTTTGAGATCATTCCCGGTTTTAAGACGCCGGACTGGGCAAAGGGAGCCGTGATCTACCAGATCTTTGTGGACAGGTTTTATAACGGCGACACATCCAACGACGTGGAGAGTCATGAGTACTCCTACCTCGGCGGTCACAGTGAAAAGGTGGAAGACTGGGGAAAGTATCCGGCGGCCATGGGCGTGCGGGAGTTTTACGGAGGCGATCTGCAGGGTGTGCTGGATAAGATGGATTATCTGGAATCCCTTGGAGTGGAAGTGATCTATTTCAATCCCCTTTTTGTATCTCCCTCCAATCATAAATACGATATTCAGGATTATGATCACATAGATCCGCATTTTGGAAAGATCGTCTGTGATGAAGGAGAATTACTTGCGCCGGATCAAAACGAAAACAGGTTGGCAACAAAATATATCAATCGAGTGACCAACAGGAAGAACCTGGAGGCTAGCGACGAGCTTTTCGCAAAAGTGGTGACAGAGGCGCACAGCAGAGGGATGAGAGTGATCCTGGACGGTGTTTTCAACCATTGCGGTTCCTTTAATAAGTGGATGGACAGAGAGCGGATCTACGAGAATGCGGAAGGATATGAAAAAGGTGCCTATGTCAGCGCTGACAGTCCTTACAGGAAATTTTTCCGGTTTTTTGACGAAAACCGCTGGCCCTATAATTCCACCTATGACGGCTGGTGGGGGCACGATACTCTTCCGAAACTGAACTACGAGGACTCCAGAGAGCTGATGGAGTATATCTTGCGTATCGGAAAAAAATGGGTATCACCGCCCTACAACGCAGACGGATGGCGGCTGGATGTGGCTGCGGATCTCGGATACTCGCCTGAGTTTAACCACCTTTTCTGGGCGGAATTCAGAAAGGCGGTCAAAGAAGCAAACCCCGAGGCGGTCATTTTGGCGGAACACTACGGAGATCCGTCCAAATGGCTGCAGGGCGACCAGTGGGATACGATCATGAACTATGACGGCTTTATGGAACCGGTGACATGGTTTTTGACGGGGATGCAAAAGCATAGCGATGACTTCAGGGAAGATCAGTTAAACAACGCGGAGAGTTTTTGGGGGACTATGCTCCACCATGGGGCAGACATGTCCATGCCGTCGTTGCTTACGACCATGAATGAACTCTCCAACCATGATCATTCCAGATTTCTTACCAGGACGAACCATAAGGTGGGACGGACCAATACGCTTGGTCCCGAAGCGGCCAACGAAGGAGTGGATAAAGCGGTGATGAGAGAGGCGGTATTGCTGCAGATGACCTGGATAGGGGCGCCCACCATATATTACGGAGATGAGGCCGGTCTATGCGGCTTTACGGATCCTGATAACCGCAGAACATATCCCTGGGGAGAAGAAGATGAGGAAATGATCCGTTTTCACCGGAAGATGATAGCGATCCACAGACGTTGCAAAGAATTCAAGACGGGATCGATCAAGCTGATCGGGAAAGATCGGGGGTTCTTAGCCTTCGGACGCTTTTCCGCAGAGGGACAGTCGGCGGTGTTCATCAATAACAGTGATGAAGAAGTTACCAAACTGCTCAGGATCTGGCCGATCGGCGTGCGCCGTGACGCAACGATGAAGCAGATCATGCTGACGACACAGGATGGTTTCGATGATACACCGGAAGAGTACTGGATGGAGGATGGAAGACTTACGATCACATTGCCGAGGCAGTCGGCTATGATCCTCCGTCATGCGGGAGCGGGTGAGTTGAAATTTTAAGAAGTGAGTCCGGCCGGGTTTCGGCCGGATTTTGATTTGTTTATTCATAATAAAAGCGTTTTTTATTGGGACAAATGCACAACAGAACAAGCGGTTGCGCTGTAAAAGTGCAAAAAAATTCACAAACACACATTCAAAAACTGCCGGAAAAGACCGTTGTTTCGCGAGGAAACAGACAAAAGTTAAGTAAACAAAGTAAATTTCAGAATAGAAGAATGCAACAGTCCTGTTATAAGAAAATGATATTATATATAGAAGAAACAGGTGCAATAGATAGGTAAAAAAACTAAACTATTGTGAACGAAATATTTGTAAGAGGTTACATTTTCGAGAGAAAAAATTATATCCAAAAAGATATAACAAAAAAGTTTATGCCATAAAAAGTCGATTTCATGCATCTGAAAAGCGCAAGTATGAACAAAATGTTAACAAATGTTGAATGAATTGTGAATAATAGAAGAATAGAAGATGTATTGTTTGTGCATACTTTACAAAAAATAACTAAAAAAGTTAAAATTACTTGCAATTATGAAAACAGCGTGTTATATTTCAACTACCGGGTGACAATAGGGTCATCCGGAACACAAACATTTATTTGGGAGGTAAATGCAACATGAAGAAGAGATTGTTGGCTTTATCAATGGCAATGATCATGGTTGCAGGTTCTTTGAGCGCATGTAACAAAGAGACTGAGACCACAAGCACAAGCACCGGTTCTACAACAGAAACCGCTGCTACAACTGACACTACAGCAACAGGTACAACCGACAACACGGCAACAGGCACAACTGATACAACAGCAGTTGCCGCATCCGATGAGGGAAGCGTTCTTAACATCTATGTATGGAATGAGGAGTTCAAGAGCCGTCTTGAGGATCACTATCCCGGATATGAGAAGGTTGACGCTACGACCGGTAAGATCGGTGATGTGACCGTTAACTTCATCATCACTCCGACCGATGACAATGCTTACCAGAACAACCTGGATGAGGCACTTTTAAAGCAGGCTAACGCAGCGGCAGACGACAAGGTAGACATCTTCCTGATCGAGGCTGACTACGCATTGAAGTATGTTGATACTCCGTACACAATGAGCGTTGCTGATCTTGGTATCTCCGCATCGGAACTTGCTGACCAGTACAAGTACACGCAGGATGTTATGACTGATGCTAACGGCGTTCTGAAGGGTGTTTCCTGGCAGGGCTGCCCGGCTGGTTTGATCTACAATCGTGCGATTGCTACCGAGGTTCTCGGAACAGATGATCCCGCAGAGGTTCAGAAGGCTGTTGCTGATTGGGCTACCTTCAATGAGACCGCTGTTAAGGTTGCTGATGCCGGCTATCTGATGACCGCAACCGTTAACGATTCCTATCGTGTATATTCCAACAACGTTACTTCCAAGTGGGTTGACGGAACCACGATCAACATCGATCCTAACCTTGTTAACTGGGTTAACGATTCCAAGGCAATGGTAGATGCAGGACAGACAACGACCGCTGCTCTGTGGTCTGATGACTGGAGCAAGGGCTTCTTTGAAGATGCTGCTCAGCCTGTATTCTGCTACTTCGGACCGGCATGGTTCTTCGACTTCTGCATGCATGGTGGTGAGGATACCGCAATTGCTACCAACGGTGGTTGGGCAATCACAGAAGGACCTCAGGGCTTCTTCTGGGGCGGCACATGGATCGCAGCAGCAGATGGAACTGATAACCCGACTCTGGTTGCTGACATCATGAGAACGATGACTGCTGATGATGCAGTTATGAAGGAGATCGCAGAAGTTGATGGCGACTTCGTTAACAACAGGTCTGTAGTTGACGAGTTGGCTGCAGATGCAAGCTTTGGTGATTCTATCCTGGGTGGTCAGAACTACCTTTCCGTACTGGCTTCCGGTGCTGATTCCATCGACCTTTCCAACCTGTCCGCTTATGATCAGGGATGTAACGAGGAATTCCAGGGCGCTATGAAGAACTACTTCGACGGCAACGCTACATATGATGAGGCTCTTGAGCAGTTCTACAAGGCTGTTGAGGAGAAGTATCCTGAGTTGAGCCACTAATCATCAACAATTTATATGGTGTAAACTGTATAAGAATTTAAGAGACGTGCCTGTCCAGCCGGGCAGGCACGTTTTTTCTAAGAAGGTTACAAGTAAAAGGGGGGTGCCTGTATCGTGCGTACGCAGAATACAGGCATTTAGTAACGCAAAACATCTTACATCTGATGTGAGATGAAAATTTAAATTGTGGCGCATAGCCCGTCCTCAAAAAACTAGAGAAAGGTCGCATGAGGTGACAGCATGAACAAAAAGAATAAGTCAGTTGTTTCCTATAACAAATGGGGTTATATTTTCCTTCTGCCGTTCTTGATCACATTTATTGTTTTCCAGCTGATTCCTTTGCTGAGTACGATCAAGAACAGTTTTTATGAACATTACATGAGTGGTCTGACAGAGGTCGGACCCAACTGGGTTGGAATCGCAAATTACAAGAAGCTCTTTTCTGATGGAGATATTTGGAAATACATGGAGAATACAATGATCATGTGGATCATGGGATTTGTTCCTCAGATCGTAGTTTCCCTGCTTCTGGCATTCTGGTTTTCTGACCCTTCGATGCGTTTGAAGGGACAGAGATTCTTTAAAACCGTTATCTATATGCCGAACCTGATCATGGCATCGGCATTTGCAATGTTATTCTTTACTTTATTCGCGGACAGTGGCCCGATCAACAGTATGTTGGTGAGTATGGGTATCTTAAAAGAACCGTTCAAGTTTATGAATAGTGTTACCTCGGTTCGGGTTCTGGTTGCTTCCATGAACTTCCTTATGTGGTTTGGTAATACGACTATCCTGCTTTTGGCAGGTATGATGGGTATCAGTTCCTCCCTGTATGAGGCGGCGGAAGTGGATGGCGCCAATTCCACACAGGTATTCTGGAGGATTACAATGCCTTTGCTTCGACCGATTTTGATCTACGTTATGATCACATCCCTGATCGGTGGTCTGCAGATGTTCGATGTACCGCAGATCCTGACCAATGGTAAAGGTGATCCGATGCGTACATCCATGACGCTGATCATGTTTTTGAACAACCATTTGTACAGCAAGAACTATGGTATGGGTGGTGCGTTGTCTGTATTCCTGTTCGTTGTTACCGGTGTACTGAGCTTCATTATCTTCAAGTTTAGCGGTAATGAAGACAAGTATGGCAAGAAGTAAAGGAGGTTCAGAAGATGCAGGTTAATATGATTGAAGAAAAACAAAAAGGCGGCATCAGGACCAGACGTACGATTGCCTATATCGTACTTATATTGTTTTCGATCCTTTGCTTATTCTGGTTCTACGTACTTTTGATCAACGCAACCCGTACACACGGTGATCTGGGTAGAGGGTTTACGGCAATCCCCAGCACTCACCTGATTGAGAATCTGACAAACCTCTTCCATGGAACGATCCCCGTGCTGCAGGGTATGTTAAACTCGGTTATTGTATCTGTGTGTACCGCAGCGCTTTGCGTATATTTTTCCGCAATGACGGCTTACGCGATCCATGCATATGAATTCAAGTTAAAGCAGTTCCTGTTCATGTTTATTCTGGCGATCATGATGATCCCCACACAGGTTACCGCACTTGGTTTCCTGCAGTTGATCGATAAGTTGCATATGATGGACAGTTTTGTACCGTTGATCGTTCCCGCGATCGCGTCTCCGGTAGTATTCTTCTACATGAAGCAATACATGGATGGAGCGCTTCCTCTGGAATTGCTGGAGGCGGCAAGGATTGACGGTGCCGGCGAGATCAGGATTTTTAATACCATAGTGATTCCGCTGATGGTACCGGCTATGGCCGTACAGGCAATCTTCTCCTTCGTAAGCAGCTGGAATAACTACTTCACACCGGCTCTGGTATTGAAGAGTGATACCAAGAAGACATTGCCAATCTTAATCGCGTTGTTACGTGGCGCAGACTTCTTGAAGTTTGATATGGGCCAGGTTTATGCGATGATCGCGTTCTCTATTTTCCCGGTTATCATTGTTTACCTGATCCTTTCCAAGTACATCGTAGGCGGTCTGGCTGCCGGCTCCGTAAAGGGTTAATGTACTTTTGAATCAAAAAATGTAAGGGTGGGGGTACGCTTAAACACTCCGTTTAAGCGTACCCCTTTTGGTGATTTCTATGTGGAAGAAGCTTTTTTCGACGGACAGCAAATTTACTCAGATTCTTTACAAGACGGGGGAAGTAGTAATCTTAAGTATTCTCTGGTTTGTGACCAGTATCCCCGTTATTACGATCGGTACCTCCACTTCCGCGCTATATTATACGATCGTTAAATGTATTCGTTCCGGCAGAGGCTATCCGGTAAAAGAATATTTTAAATCATGGAAACAGAATTTTGGGAAAGGGTTGATCCTGACACTGTTTCTGTTGGCGATAGTGGTATTTGTGGCGTACTATCTGCAACGTCTGGGAATATCGATCGAGGATGTTTTGAACAATGAGGCAAAGAGCGAATTCTTTTCAAGAAGCGAATCCCTGGTGGGACTTAGTGCGATCTGTGCCGGGATTGCGGTGATAGCGGCTGTATTGTTTATATACATTTTTCCGCTGCTGTCCCGTTTTAACCTGTCTTCCGGGCGGTTACTGGCGATGGCTTTCGTTATATCCATTCGGTATTTTTATTTCAGCATTGCGTTGATGATCATTACCGTTGCGCTGGTCAATCTCGTTGTGCGACTGCCGCTTGGAATTATGTTTGCGCCCGGCATATGGGCGCTGGTCTCTTCGACTATGATTGAAAAAACCATGAAAAAGTACCTTCCTGAGCCATCTCCTGAAGAAGATGCATGGTGGGCGGAACTTTAAAAGACCGCAAAAAGAAATAAGATTTCTATTGTGACTGATTCTTTATTTTAGTATAATGAGAAAAGAGATTACGGCGGAACAGAGAACGCCGTCCGGAAGGGAGACCGAATTGGGGTGGTCTGTTTCCGAGAAAGGGAAGGGTACAGGAAATGGTTGATGTTAAGGAATTGATGAATGAAGTGATCCGCAGGAGCAATTGCGTGGATACCAGCAGCGTTAATGAGATCGAAGAGATTGTGGATACCGGTCTTGAGAAGAACGAGGAGAACATCCAGAAGGTTGCTTTTGAATATCTGGATGAAAAGGGATATTCTCATCGACTTGAAAATCTGGATCGCGCAAAACAGCATATCGCGGAGAGTTCTGCAAATTCCGATACGGTTCGCGTACGTAAGAGAAGAGAGATGGTGGAAGATCTTCTTTCCGAACTTGATGATGATGAGATGAACAAACTTCTGGAAATCTGTACGTTGGACAGCATTATAAAGTTAAACGGCAAAGTGGATGCTTTGGTAAACCGGAGATATGAATATGCAGTGGAAGCTGTGGATGAGATTTTACTGGATTCCGAAAAAGGATCCGGAAGTCTGGCGGAGTTTGTATCCTTCCAGATGCTTTTGAACAAATATGCGGAGCAGGGATATCGCGTTGCGTCGATCACTACCCGTGAGACAGCCAATCACGGAAAGAGTCTTCCGGGATTTTCTTCTTCCAACAAGCAGACGGTTGTTGTTTTTGAGAGAGAGGTGCTTTAAGAGAAACGGGATGTCATGCCGGATTTGACCCGGAGGTGACATAGAGTTTTTGAAAAAATAGAAGCAATAGAAGAAATGATCTGTGGGAGGGAATTCTTCGGAATTCCCTTTTTTAAAAACAAATGTAATGTGTTATACATAAGGAATACAGTGCGGAAAGTTTGTCTTATGAAAGACGGCAGAGGGAGGAAGAAATGTCGGGATTGTTCGTTGGGATTTTTTATTTTTTTATTATTTTTTTTGTGATCAAAAAAGCAAACAAAGCAAAAATGGTGGAAAGATTCTCCTCGGCAATAAAGGAAAAATCCTTGGAGAAGATGGAAATCAGCACCTGACGGCTCTTTTTGATGAAACATGGAACCGCCTCGAATCGCTCCATTGAATGAATCAGGCTCCCTTCCCCTTCCGGATGCAAAAATGACTTGACATACAGCGGAATATTTTTGTTCTGAAGAGGCTTAATGGTTTTCGGATGAATGACACTGGCACCATAATAGGCCAGCTCAATTGCTTCACGATAAGGGATTTCTGGGAGTCTGACTGGATGGGGAAAAACCTTGGGATCGGCATTAAGTAACCCCTCAACATCCTTCCAGATGGTTACACTCTCCGCCTGCAAGGCAAAGGCAAAAATAGCCGCGCTATAGTCGGAACCCTCCCTGCCAAGCGTAACAGCGAATTTTTCTGGCGTACCCGCGATGAAACCCTGCGTGAGC
>CALDIE010000270.1 GCA_937901625.1 uncultured Lachnospiraceae bacterium | reverse complement strand
CTAATCGAGCCGTTCCTGTTGAGAATCGCGACTCGATTTCCCGCGCGAACGATTTTTTGCGGCATAGATTCGCCTCGTTCGTAAAGAAAATCGCGCCGAGTTTGAACATTATATGCCCTCGCTTGACTTTTTCCAACGTTCGTATAGACATTTTTTGAACCGACCGACAAAAATGCGTCCGTGTCTTCCTCGTTGAACGGAAGAAAAGTTCGGGCAGTTCGTTTTTGCGTGTCAAACGAAAAAACGTTTGTATTTTGCTTTCCGTTGGAAGACGAAACGACGATTCCATAGATTTCATGGTCAGACCGTCGTTCAGACCCGACAAGGCGATCAATATCACCAAGGACGGATTTGTGGAATACATCGGCAAACTGGCAGCAAGTGTCGGTAAGGAGACCTTAAGCAGCGCACAGGAAGTTTGCGACGCATTGAACGAGCGTCTGGATTTCTTCAAGGCACACGGCTGCAAGGCATCTGACCACGGTATCGATTATGTTATGTTCAGACCCTGCCCGATCGAAGAGGCAGACGAGGCTTTCCGTAAGGTGATGGCCGGTGAGAAGATCACCAAAGAAGAGGCAGAGAAGTATCAGACAACGATCCTTCTTTCCCTTGCAAGAAAGTATCATAAGGAAAATGTGGTTATGGAGATCCATTACTCCTGCACCAGAAACATCAACGAGAGAATGTTTAAGATCGAAGGACCGGATACCGGTTTCGATATGATCGCAAAGAGCAATTGCTACGATGAACTGGCTGCTCTCTTCTCTGAACTGGATAAGACAAACGAGCTTCCCAAGACGATCGTATTCTCTCTCGATCACAATGATTTCAATCAGATCACAACCTGCCTTGGCGCATTCCAGTCGGATGAAGTACCCGGCAAGATGCAGCTGGGTGCAGCATGGTGGTTCCTGGATACCAGAGACGGAATGGAAGAGCAGATGCGCTCCCTGGCAAACCTTGGTGTGCTTGGCAACTTCGTAGGTATGCTTACGGATTCCAGATCCTTCCTCTCTTATACGAGACATGATTATTTCCGCCGTATTGCCTGCAACCTGATCGGTAAGTGGGTAGAGGACGGAGAATACCCGAATCACGAGAAATCCTTAAAGAAGATCGTTGAGGGTATCTGTTACAACAATGCGTCCCGCTACTTTGGAATCAATTGATCAAGAGCGGAGAAACGGTTCAGCTAAAGATAATAATTTGACACCATGGAAGGACAGAATGAAACACCATGCAGTAACAGTTAAGCAGTAGCAAATGTAACGTGTTTAAGAAACAAGTAGTATGAAGTAAAAGAAAGACAACAAAAAACTCAGGTCAAAAAACACAAGTGATCGAAAGGTATGGAGGAAATCATGGCACAGACATTAAACTACGAAGTATTGGAAAAGACAGGATATGACGGATATATCCTCAAGAAGGCACCGGTTAAGGTGTTGCAGTTTGGCGAAGGAAACTTCCTTCGCGCGTTTGTAGACTATTTCTTTGATATGGCCAATGAAAAGGCTGATTGGAACGGTAAGGTAGCATTGGTTCAGCCTATCTCCGGCGGTCTGACCAGGCTGATCAACGATCAGGAAGGTCTGTACACTCTTTATTTAAGAGGATCGGAGAACGGTGAGAAGGTTAACCGCAAGAGAGTGATCTCCGTTGTGGATGCCTGCTACAATCCGTATGAGAGCTGGAGCGATGTGGAAGCTATCGCTTGCAGCGACGACCTTGAGTATGTTGCAAGTAACACCACAGAGGCGGGTATCGTATACGATCCGGAGTCCACACTCGAACAGGATCCTCCCGTATCTTTCCCCGCTAAGCTGGCTAAGTTGCTCTATGCAAGATTTAAGGCCGGTAAGAAGGGTATCGTAGTTCTTTCCTGCGAGCTGATCGACAACAATGGTAAGGAGCTTCAGAAAGTTATCAACCGGCACATAGATGATTGGAAACTGGGCGAAGACTTCAAGAAGTGGATCAATGAGGAGAACCTGTTCTGTTCCACGCTGGTAGACCGTATTGTTCCGGGACGTATCCGCGATCCCAAGGAAGTTGAAGAGCTCGAGCAGGAGAACGGCTATGCGGATCCCCTGCTGGATGTTGGTGAGGTATTCGGCGTATGGTACATCGAAGGACCCGAATGGCTCGCTGAGAAGCTGCCGTTTAAGAAGGCGGGCGTTAATGTACATGTTGTACCTGAGGTTGCTCCTTACAAGAAGCGTAAGGTTCGTATCTTAAACGGCGCACATACCGGATTTGTACTCGGCGCATACCTGGCAGGTCAGGATATCGTTCGTGACTGCATGCATAATGACGCGATCCACGGTTTCATGAACAAGATGCTCTATGACGAGGTCATCCCCACCCTGCCCCTGGACAAGGAGGACTGCAAGCAGTTCGCCGCG
>CALDIE010000269.1 GCA_937901625.1 uncultured Lachnospiraceae bacterium | reverse complement strand
ATCCTGCAGAGCACCGACTACGAAAAGCGCAAGGAACGCATTCTTGAAATCAGGGATATTTATGAAGAATGCTATCTGGAGGAAAACAAAAAGCCATGGGAGCGCTGCTCGGCCTCCGTTGGTATGGCGGAATGGACACAAGAGGATACATCCGTGGAACCCGTCTTTAGGAGAGCGGATAAGCTTATGTACGAGGAAAAAGAAATATTTAAGGAAAAGTACGGGATTATAAGGTGAGAGCCTATAGCTTTTGCTTATATCAAGAAATAGGAAAAATCGAATTTTCGAATTGTCCGGGTTGGATTATGATGATATCAGGTTAAGGAACGATATGTTTTTTGACCTGATATTTTTGTGGCGGATGGTACCGCTTCGGGAGGGAGACAAATGAAATCGATATTGGCATACGGAGATTCCAATACATGGGGGCTGATCCCCGGAACTTATCCGGATTTGAAAAGATATGATGAAGAGATCCGCTGGACGAGACGTCTGGAGAAAAAACTTGAGGATGTGAGGATCATCGAAGAAGGACTTTGCGGGCGAACGACCGTATTTGAAGACGCACTTCGTCCGGGCAGGAGAGGCGTATCCATGCTGTCCGCTGTTGCCGAAAGTCACGCACCCTTTGACGGGGCGATCATTATGCTGGGAACAAACGACTGCAAGACGGTATACGGGGCTACCGCCCATACCATCGGCAGAGGTCTTGAGCTGTGCCTTCGTGTATTGGAGAGGTATCTTACACCGGAGAAGATCCTGGTGGTATCACCGATCCTGTTGGGCGAAGAAGTGTGGCGTCCGGAAAAAGATCCGGAGTTTGATCTTAAGTCCATCGAGACATCAAAGGGTTTAAAGGCTGTATACCGTGAGGTGGCAAGGCGCCACGGCACCGCTTTTCTGGCAGCCTCTGATTACGTAGGACCGGATCCCGAGGATGATGAGCATCTTAACGAAGAAGGTCACAGAATACTCGCAGAGGTGCTTAAAAAGGCTATCGAAGAAAATTTTACCGAGTGTTTTTATGAGGAACTTGTAAAGAAAAAGGCAATTTGATAAGGAATGAAACGTCTTGCGAGAGCGGGGCGTTTTTTATTTTCAACTTAGCATTGACATAAATAGTCAAATTGACTATACTACATCTGATGATACAGAGGGAGGTACATCTGATGTATAAGCCGGAAAGTAAAGAGGAGGAAGACTATCTGCGATCGTACGATCCGGGAAAGTATCCGACACCGGCCGTGACGGTAGATATCGTGATCTTTACACTAAATGAGCAGAACCGTTTAGCGGTTCTGCTGATCCGAAGAAAGAATTACCCTTACAGAGGACGATGGGCGATCCCCGGAGGCTTTGTGGAGATGGAGGAATCCATCGATACGGCAGCCGGGAGAGAACTCTTTGAAGAGACTCATGTAAGTGGTGTCCCCATCGATCAATTCGGAAGTTTCGGAGATGTGGACAGAGACCCCAGAATGCGCGTGATCTCCATCGCTTATATGGCGTTTGTCCCGAAGAACGCATTGCAGATCCGTGCCGGGGACGACGCCAAAGACGCAAGGCTCTTTGAGATCGTGAGGGAGGGTGGTAAGATCAGACTTCACGGAGAAGAGGAAGAGTGGGATATAGAGGATCTGGCCTTTGATCATGATAAGGTGCTTCGGACCGCGATCCGCAGGCTCTGCAACCGCATCGAGTATACGTATGATGCGTTTGCGCTTCTGCCGGACGATCAGTCTTTTTCCATCGGTGAGTTAAAAAGGATTTACGACGCGGTGCTGAATAAGGAACAGGATCTGCCCAATTTCCGGCGTGAGTTTGAACGGAAATATGTTCGGGAAGGCCTGGTGGAAAAGACCGGAGGATCGGAAAAGAGAGACTCCAGGCGCCCCGCAAAATTATACCGTCTGGTAAAAACACAATAAAAGGAAAATGTCAGGGTATGCCGTAAAATGCGGCGGAAAGGAACAAACTATGAAATTAAACAGGATCATCAACAGCCTGCTGGAAACAGATTTGTACAAGTTCAGCATGGGACAGGCGATCTATCATCAGTTCAGCGACTACAAGACGACCTGGACCTTTTTATGCAGAAATGAGGACGTATTTTTTAAGCCGGAAATGGTAGAGGA
>CALDIE010000268.1 GCA_937901625.1 uncultured Lachnospiraceae bacterium | reverse complement strand
CTTATCATAACAGGTTATAAATTCGATCTGCGCGTCCTTTTGCGCTTTCCTTGTTAACTCACGGATCTTTCCGTTCTCCTTTACCAGGGCAATCTGGTGCTCGTATTTTCCCTGATATTCCGAAACCACCTGTTCAAAAGTGATACCGCTTTCGTAATTTTTCTTTTCTCCTTCAATTTCCAAGACGATACTTGCCATTGTAACCTCCTCTGCTACCCTCTCTTCCAGCTTCAGATCACGATAAACGGCTCATCCTGTGAAGCAACGATCACATTCATCTCCGGCATCTTTTTCCGGAAATAATCCTTCATATACGGTACAAAGATCTTCTCGATCCCGTAGTGCCCCGCATCTATGATGGAGAGACCTTTTGCCACGGAATCGATCCCGTCGTGATGATCGATATCTCCCGTGATCAGTACCTCTGCTCCACCTAAAAGAGCATCTTCACTCATTTTCTTTCCGGAACCGGGAGAAATGGCAGCACGCCGTATCCTCCTGTCCGGATTTCCAAAAATCCGCACGCTGTCTATATTGAAGACTTCTTTTACCATCTCCGCGCACTCGCGAAGAGACATCTCCGAAGGCAGGTTTCCCACTCTGCCGATACCTTCTCTTGAAATGCTGTCCTCATATGTAACCTTCATAACATCACGGTCCCTTAGATCCAGCCGGTCCGCAGCCTCATCCGCCATCCCCATCACATCAAAATTGGTATGCATGGCATAGCAGGAAATATCGGCTCCGATCAACTTAAGCAGGCGTCTGCCCACGATATCATCTTCCGTGATATGGGAGATCTTCGTAAAGATCAACGGATGGTGTGTCACAAGCAGATCCACTTCCGACAGGATTGCCTCCTCCACCACTTCGTCCGTGGCGTCCACGGAAAGAAGGATCGTGTGAATCTCTTTCTTCATCCGGCCGCACATAAGACCGCTGTTATCCCAATCCTCCGCAAAAGACGGCGGTGACAATTGTTCCAGTTCCTCGATGACATCTTTAAGCTGCATACGGGCTCCTTTCCCCTGTTTCATGCTCCGGCAAAGACTCTTTACCGTTCTACCGCAAAACAGGCCAATGCTCCTGCGATCCTATCCTGTTTTTTCTTTACTTCCACTGATCTTTCTCTTGCCCGTTCTTCGTCCTTACTGTTTTTAAGACCTTCCAGCACCTTCTCTTCAACGGACTGCTGCCATAAAAGGTATTCCTTTAAAACGGGATTTTTGTGACGTAAAAGATATTCTCCGTAATGATCGTATATATCCTGCATCTCCGGACGAACCTCTTTATCGCCATCCTTTCCTTCCACTGCACGAAACATAACATAGTATTTACCGTCTTCAAATACCATATCCTCTTCTTCTATGGAAAATCCCGCAGTTCTGATAAACTTCCTTACCTCCGCGATTTCCGATTGCGGCTGCAGGATCAGGCGCGGAAACGCATAAGAAGGATTCGTGATCTTATCCCACCCCTGCGAGAGGATGCGGCACATCAACGGTCCTCCCATGCCTGCGATAAGGATACAATCCGCCTCACCGGCCTTTAAATGTTCGATCCCGTCTGATAAGCGACACTCTATATACTCTTCGAGTCCCTCTTCTTTTATGTGGGCGTCTGCAATCTGTAAGGGACCTTTCCGGACGTCCATAGCAACGGCTTTTTTAAACCGCCCTTCCGTGATCATACGGATGCTGACGTACGCATGATCGCAGCCTACATCCGCAATCATTTCTCCCGTACCGGCCAAAGCGATCAAATGCTCCAACCGGTCGGATAATGGTCTGCTGTTTTTTTCATCCTTCATGTGATTGCCTTATTGATCCAGATAATCCTTGATCTTTCTGCTTCTGCTGGGATGACGTAACTTTCTGAGAGCCTTTGCCTCTATCTGACGGATACGCTCTCTGGTTACCTGGAACTCTCTTCCTACTTCTTCCAGAGTTCTGCTTCTTCCATCCTCCAGTCCGAAACGAAGGGTTAATACCTTACGCTCTCTTTCCGTCAACGTATCGAGAAGCTCATTTAACTGCTCACGCAGCATCGTGGTTGCCGCAGCGTCCGCCGGCACCGGAACATGATCGTCGGGAAGGAAATCTCCAAGGTGGCTGTCTTCCTCTTCTCCTATAGGAGTTTCCAAAGAAACAGGCTCCTGTGATATCTTAAGAATCTCACGCACACGCTCAACAGGGACATCCATCTCCTCTGCTATCTCCTCAGGGCTGGGCTCACGTCCAAGCTCCTGAAGAAGCTGTCTTGAAACACGGATCAACTTATTAATAGTTTCAACCATATGAACAGGAATTCTTATTGTTCTTGCTTGATCCGCTATTGCTCTTGTAATTGCTTGTCTAATCCACCAAGTTGCATAAGTTGAGAATTTGAATCCTCTTTCGTGGTCAAATTTTTCAGCAGCTCTGATTAGACCGAGGTTTCCTTCCTGGATTAGGTCAAGAAATAGCATTCCACGTCCGACATATTTTTTTGCAATGCTGACAACAAGACGTAAATTTGCCTGAACGAGTTTGCGTTTTGCCATAGAGCCTGCATCACCGCCGTTTAAAATCTTTTTAGCCAACTCGATTTCTTCATCGGCTGTCAAAAGTTTAATTCGGCCAATTTCACGAAGATACATTCTGACAGGGTCATCTAATGACACCCCTCTTGGCACACTCAAATCGTCGTTTGGCGACGGAGTTTCGTTATCATCTTCATAAATATCATCTGTTGATATTGTGTCTACCCCTTGAACACCTGTAATTAAAGTCTTTATTTGTTCTTCTTGCGGTTCTGCTACTTCGTTCGTTCTTACATTAGTATCTACAGAATTAATCATAATAATCCCTTTCTTTTTTTGGTCTATATCATGATTAAAACTTCAAAATTTTAAAATTTGCCTA
>CALDIE010000267.1 GCA_937901625.1 uncultured Lachnospiraceae bacterium | reverse complement strand
ACTCTTTCCCTCTACGACGCTCTTCCGATCTCAGTCAAATGTTCAGGTACAGCGTGACGAAACGAAACCTGAAGATGGTACCGTTCTCTCGACACATTATGAGAGCCGGGGATACAAGGATCTGCTGTATGGATCTGTCTGGTTTCTTCTGCAGATTGCAGAACTTAAGCATGTCACAGAAGACCTTATGGTTACATTCGAGTATAACAGCTCCGTTGTGAATGACATCCTTACCCTTGCGATATTCCCGTATCTCACGAGAAAGAACTTTGACAGGCTTGCCCACGAACAAAGGATTACTCACTATCCGTCAGAAGATGTGCTGACATCTCCTTATATAACCCAGTTCACACAGGGTATCACAGCCCAGAACCGTCTGGATTTCTGCAAGCTGCGGAACCGCCTACCCCACTTTTATCTGACAGGAGAGGAGACCATTTCTCATCCGGAGTTCTGGCATCTGCTGGAGACCTTCCGGGCCGGATACTACGACTTCCGGGAGATCTGCGACAACCTCTACGACGGCATCCACATTGCCGACCAGCTTGGACAGGCCTATGAGATCAGTTTCAAGACCTTGGTGGCGGTGGGAAAAAGCGGGGAGCATTATGTATTTGTGCTGCCGGTGGACAAGGAAGTGGATTTCAAAAAGGCGGCAAAGTGTGCCGGGGAGAAGTCCGTGGAAATGATCCATGTAAAAGATATCAATGGGGTGACGGGATATATCCGGGGCGGCTGTACGCCGGTGGGTATGAAGAAATTATTCCCTACCTTTATCCATGAGAGTGCGAAAAATTTTGATAAGATCATCATCAGCGGCGGACAGATCGGGGCACAGATCCATCTGAATCCCAATGATCTGGCGAAAGTTGTGAATGCAAAGTTTGTGGATATTGTTGCGGAGTGATCAGGCCTATTGCTCGATTTCCCGGACATCATAAATCTCATAAGGCGCTTTGTAGATCCGACGGATGCGGATGGAGATCAGCACGAAAGCGATGCCGAAAAACAGGTATGCTTTTACATATATCATAGGATCGCGCTGAGCTGCGGCAGTACTGATATCTGTCCAGTAGTACATGGTGATTGTATCATCTCCGTGAACCGTTTCCAAGCCGCTGACGTTGTAGCTGTATATTCGGTGAGTCACGGGGTCTTCATATTCTACCAGTTCAGCGCCACTGTATGTGTAGTATCTGGCTACAATTTTATTTCCGGAATGCATCAGATGTAATTCCCGGATCTGCGTCCATGCAGTGTAGATCAGCACAACGATGGCAACGCCCCAGAGCGCCCACCAGATCCTGGCCTGGTAGCTCTTATGACTTTTTTCTGATTCAACTTGTCGGTATCTGCTCATAGGGTTGCCCTCCGTGTAATGTCGGCTCTTTCTGCACTCATTATATGAAATCTGCAAAATAAAATCAATATAAAATAAGGAATCAGGGATGAAGTGATGGAACAATTGAAAGCGTTTTTATTTGATATGGATGGCACTCTGATCGACACAGAGTGCTATTATCGTGTGTTTTGGCCGAAAGCGCTGGCGGCGTTCGGATACACGATGACGGATGAGCAGGCCCTGTCCATGCGCAGTCTGGGACGCCCGTTTGCGCCGCAGCGGCTGCGGGAATGGTATGGGGACGCATTGGATTATCATGCGGTGCGTGAGAAACGCAAGGAACTGATGGAGGAGGCGCTGGTCCGGGACGGTATCCGGGTGAAGCCGGGTGCAAGGGAATTGCTCACGGTATTGCGGGACAAAGGTGTGATCACGGCCGTGGTCACTGCCACGGACAGAGAGCGGGCGGATCGGTATCTGGCGCAGACCGGGTTGGCGGAATTTTTCAGCGAAGTGATCTCCGCTACGTCGGTGAAAGAGGGAAAACCGTCGCCGGACATTTACCTGTACGCCTGTGAAAAGCTCGGACTTAAGCCGGAGGAATGTGCGGCGGTGGAGGATTCACCGAACGGCGTGATGTCCGCCTATCGCGCAGGCTGTCGGGTGATCATGGTTCCGGATCAGACACCTGCGGATGAAACGGTCAGGCCCTATCTGTATCAGTGTGCGGATTCCCTCGGTGACATCGCGGCATCGATCCATGATTGATGCTTTTATACCTTGATTTTTATCAGTGAATGTGCTATGATTTTTGAAGTGTTATAAATTTAACGATATAATAAAAAAGCAAAACGACAGATCGGGAAAGGAAAGGAACAATGGGAAAGAGATTTGACGAAATTGCGGAAAAAGTAAGAAAGAGCGGCATGAAGAAAGTGGCTGTTTCCGTGGCGCAGGATGAGGCTGTGCTGGAGGCGGTGAGAGCGGCGAAAGAGCGCGGAATCGCGGATGCGATCCTGGTGGGCGACGAGGCGAAGATCAAGGAGATCGCTGCTGCTTTGGACATGGATCTGACAGGCTATGAGATCATCAACGAGCCGGATGTGATCCAGGCATCTCTGAAGGCGGTGAAACTTGCCCATGACGGCGTTGCAGACATGTATATGAAGGGCATCATTGACACCAAGAATTTCTTAAAGAGCGTGCTGGATAAGGAAGTCGGCCTTCGTACAGACAAGACTCTTTCCCATGTATGCGTATTTGAGATCGCCGGACGCGAGGGACTTCTGTTCTTAACCGACGTGGCATTCCTGCCGTATCCTTCCCTGGAGGACAAGGTTGCCATCATCAAAAACACGGTAGAGATAGCACAGGCCTGCGGCATCCAGACCCCGAAAGTTGCGCCGGTAGCCGCTGTCGAGGTTGTTAACCCCAAGATGCCTGTTACGGTAGAGGCAGCAGAGTTAACAAAGATGTGCGAAGAGGGACAGATCACAGGCTGTATCGTAGACGGACCGCTTTCCCTGGATCTGGCTATCGACAAGGAGGCTGCAAAGCATAAGGGCGCCGAAGGCAGAAAGATCGTCGGCGATGCGGACATCGTACTTTTCCCGGATATTCACGCCGGCAACATCACATATAAGGCACTGACACATCTGTGCGACTGCAAGAACGGTAACATCTTAACCGGTACCAAGGCACCCGTTATCCTGACATCCCGTTCCGATTCCACCGAGGTAAAGGTTAATTCCCTGGCACTTGGCGCGATCGTTGCGGAGTTCTTAAAGAGTCACTAAGAAAGAGGAGAAGACATGGCAAAATTATTGATCATTAACCCGGGTTCCACCTCCACCAAGATCGGTGTTTTTGAGGATGAGAATCTGTTATTTGAAGAAACCTTAAGACACAGCACAGAGGAGATCGCTCAGTACGCATCCATCGTGGATCAGAAGGATTTCCGTAAGAACATCATCCTGGACTTCTTAAAGAGCAAAGGAGTGGAAGTCGGGGATCTGGATGTGATCGTTGGACGCGGAGGTATGTTAAAGCCGATCCCCGGCGGTACCTATCCCGTATCCGATGAGCTGCTTCACGACCTGATGATCGGCAAGCAGGGACAGCATGCGTCCAATTTAGGCGGCATCCTGGCAAGAGAGATGGCAGATTCCGTAGGAATCCCTTCCTATATTGTTGATCCTGTCGTTGTAGATGAATTGGCATCTTTGGCAAGATATTCCGGCGTGCCCGAGCTTCCCCGTACCAGCGTATTCCATGCGCTTAATCAGAAGGCGGTAGCAAAGCGCTACGCAAAAGAAGCCGGAAAGAAGTATGAGGACTTAAACCTGATCGTTGTTCACATGGGCGGCGGAGTTTCCGTTGGCGCACATCAAAACGGCAAGGTGATCGACGTCTTCAACGCATTGGACGGTGACGGCGCATTCTCTCCGGAGCGTGCGGGCGCAGTACCGTCCGGCGCACTCGTTAAGATGTGCTTCTCCGGAAAGTATACAGAGAAGGAAGTCTATAAGAAGTTGGTCGGTGGCGGCGGATTTAACGCCTATGTGGGTACTAACGATGCCAGAAACGTTGAGAAGATGATCGAGGAAGGCAGTGCCGAGGCAAAGGAAGTATACGAGGCATTTACCTACCAGGTATGCAAGAACGTAGGCTCCCAGGCCGCTGTATTAAAGGGCAAAGTGGATCAGATCATCCTGACCGGCGGTATCGCTTATTCCAAACGCGCAGTGGAGAGCATCAAAGAGCGTGTTGAGTGGATCGCCCCCGTTACCGTTTACCCCGGCGAGGACGAACTCCTTGCCTTGGCTCAGGGCGCACTCCGTGTCATGAACGGCGAAGAAGCCGCCATGGACTACTAAAATGTGACAGGGGGACGTAGCTGCTGTCACATTTTTGCCCCCCCGGCGGGGCATTTTGCACAGTCCCAAACAAGACCGTTGGACAATCTGCGTTGTCAAGTCACTGACTGCCGCAGGATGCTCCGCACAGTCCCAAACAAGACCGTTGGACAATCCTGCGTTGTCAAGTCACTGACTGCCGAAGGATACTCCGCGCAGTCCCAAACATTGATTTCGGAGCCACTTTCCACGATCAGAACCGAATCAGATTACCACATGAATCATCAGGCGGCATGGCTGAAAACATTTCAGTTGTGCCGTTTTTGTGTTATAGTGGAAGTATGAAGCTAGAACGAGCAAAAAATGCCAGACAGAATCTTCTGACAGGCATGATCTATAAGATCGTGCTTGTCTTTTTGCCGTTTCTCGGGCGGACGGTCCTGATCTACACACTCGGTGCGGAGTATAACGGTCTCAACGGTTTGTTTTCGTCGATCTTCCAGATCCTGTCGCTGGCGGAACTCGGGGTGGGAGAGGCCATCGCCTACGCCCTCTACAAGCCCATCGCCGAGGAAGACACCAAAACCATCCGCGCGATCTTAAATCTCATACGAAAAGCCTATATCTGCGTCGGCGGTGTTATTCTTTCGGCAGGTGTATGTTTGGTTCCCTTTTTGGATAAGATGATCAAGGGCGGATATCCGGAGGAATTAAACATCTCGGCAGTTTATCTGCTCTACCTCATTACGACTGTGGCATCTTATTGGGCGTTCGGTTACCGTTCGGTGCTTTTAAATGCGCATCAGCGTATGGATGTATTTCATGTTACGGGGATCGTTGTCACGGCTGTTTTACATCTGACGCAGATCGCAGTGCTCCTTCTTACAAAGAATTATTACCTCTATATGCTGGTTCTTCTGGCAACGACGATCTTAAACAATGTTATCCTTTACAGAACAAGCAAGCGTCTGTTCCCGGAGTATGTTTGCGAAGGAAAGGTCGATCGGGAAACGACAGAAGTCATAAAGACCAAGATCAAAGGATTGTTTTTATTTCGTGTATGTTCGGTGAGCAGAAACTCCTTTGATAACATTTTTATCTCTATGTACCTGGGACTTACGTTATCCGGGATCTATAACAATTACTACTCCATCATGTTTGCAGCGATACAATTCATGTCGTTATTTACCACTTCGATATTGGCAGGCGTGGGCAACAGTATCGTCACGGAAACGGTGGAAAAAAACTTTTCGGATATGCGCCGGATAAACTGTCTCTATATGATGATCGCAGCCTGGATAAGTACCGGCCTTTTATGTCTCTTCCAGCCTTTTATGAAAATCTGGCTCGGAGAAGAAATGATGCTGCCTATGGGAGCAGTTGTACTGATCGTCCTCTACTTCTATCTGCTAAAGATGGGGGATGTCCGCGCCGTTTATTCCGATGCAAACGGGCTCTGGTGGGAAAACCGCTATCGGACGGTATTGGAAGCGGTATTGAACGTAGTCTTGAACTATCTGTTTGTTAAGAAGTGGGGGGTCTGCGGCATTATCGGAGCAACGATTATAACACTTTTCCTTTTTGGATTTGTGGGGAGTGCGGTCATTCTTTTTAAGTGTTATTTTAAGAGAGGGTTAATGGTGTTTTTTAAGGACCACTTTTTGTATTTTTTGGGGGCACTTGTGATACATATTTCAGCTTACGGAGTATGCAGCCTGGTTCCCGGAGAGGGGATAGGAAGCATGATGTTAAAGGGGATCGTTTGTATATTGATCCCGGCAGTATTTTTCGCAGTGTTTGCTGTCTTTAATGCGGATGTGAAAGATTCCGTTTTGTGGATGAAAAGAAAAGTGTTTGGGAAATAATGTGTTTGGGGAAGTAAGGTGTTTGGGATATGAAGTTTTCTGTCGTGATACCAACCTATAAAAATTCATCTGTAACGGTGGCTCGTGCCATTGACAGTGTTTTGCGTCAAAAAGAGGCGGATTTTGAGATCCTGGTTGTGGACGACAACCCCGCAGGGTCGGACTACAAAGAAGCAATCCGTACCCTTCAAAAGGAAATCACTGATGCGAGAGTTGTCTTTTATTTTCATAGGGAAAACAGGGGAGCACCGGCTGCCAGAAATACGGCCATCAAGAGGGCACAGGGAGAATTGATTGCCTTTTTAGATGCCGATGATACGTGGGATCCGGAGTATCTTGAACGGGTTCGGGAGAGATATGAGCAGACGGGGGCAGCAGTGATCTCATCGGCATACCGTATTAAACGCCCGCAGGGGGTGTTGGATGTCTGTGAAAATGAACAGTGCGAGGGACACATCTACGATAAGATGGTATGCAGGGATATTGTAGGACCCACATCCGCTGTGACGGTAAAAAGAAGCATTCTTTTGGAAAGCGGTGGTTTTGACACACGCCTTCCTGCCAGACAGGATTATGATCTGTGGATCCGCATCACGAGGAAATATCCGGCGGCAGGCATCCATGAACCATTACTTACAATCTACAGGATGGGGGAGGAGAGCATCTCAACCAGAGGATTCAATCATATCCGGGGAACGGAGATGGTACTGAAAAAACTCCTGAGGGATGTGACAGACATCAATCTGCGTAAGGAGATCAAACACAGCCAATACCTGCACATAGTAGACAGTGCGATAGAGTTAGGGCAGCAGGATGTTGCAAGAGAGTATATAAGAAGGTCATTAAAAGAGTGTTGGTCGTTTGAGTTCATAAAAAGGGGTTTAAAACTCGATTTTTGCGGATGTTATGAATGGTGGCAAAAGCAGAAGACAAGGAAGATAAAGAAGGTTGTCTTTCTTGGAGATTGGATATTTGAACCGACGGTCGGAATATACCGGGTGGCTATGGAAACGCTTCGCGAGCTGGATCGTTTGTGGGATCCGGATGAAAAAGTTGAGTACACGCTTTTGGTGTCCGGAGGCATTCTACAGGATGATGTTGATTCCTTGCCTTTTAAAAATATCCGGGTGAAAAAAACTCCGGCTGTATTGGAGAGAGTGACAGGACTTGCAGGCAATGGCTTTAAGAAAAAGTTCCTTAGAAACATATCATTTCCTCTGTATGTAAGAACTCATCGTGCGCTGGGAGTGGATCTTACACTGGCACTGCCCTATTTTGGATGCGATATCTGTGCAATCTATGATTGTATCGAAGAACGTTATTTTTTGCCGAAAAAAGAACACGTTAAACTGATCCGCACTCATATTCGAAGAGTTGCGAACGCCAAGCGAAGAAAGGGGCGTAAGATCGTTACCTGTTCGGAGTATTCCCGTAAGGATCTGATCAAAGCATACGGGTTCGAACCGGAAAGGGTGCATGTCATTTATTGCGGATGGCAGCATATGAGCGAAATCAGGGAAGAGGAGAGTGTACTTGGCGCGTATCCGATCGGGGAGTATGATGGGTTTTATCTTTCTCTCGGATCGTTGTCCGGGCATAAGAATTCAAAATGGGTGGAGGCAACGGCAAAGTACCATCCGGATTCTCTTTTCCTGATCACGGGAGAGGGAGATACTTCCTTCCATCACCCCGCAAATGTGATCTATACCGGACGGCTGGGTGATGGAGAAGTCAAGTGCCTTATGCACCACTGCAAGGCTTTTATCCAGCCGTCCCTGATCGAAGGCTTCGGTATACCGCCGCTTGAGGCACTGAGTCTTGGAAAGGAAGTTATCGTATCGGATATTCCCGTATTTCATGAGGTTTATGGCGGGTATGTGCATTACATAGATCCCAAAGTCCCGGCGAAAGATCTGGAGACAGTTTTAAGGGAGAAGACAAAACCGGGAGAGGAATTATTGGAACGCTACAGTTGGAAAAGGGCAGCAGTTGAGTTAAGGAGATTATTTTGAAAATCGGAATTGACGCAAGAGTATTTAGATTTTCGGAGTATACGGGCATTCCGAGGTACACCCTGGAGGTATTAAAGTGCTGGGTGAGGGATTACCCGGAACATGAGTACTACCTTTTAAGCGCTCGGGAAATCTGCATCCCGGCGGGATTTGGGAGAAATGTCCATCGCATCATCTATCAAAGAAACAGGCTTCGAAGAGAAAAAAATGTATGGTGGACGGCGGTGGATGATGTTGCTCGTAAATCATGGTATTTTACCGAACTTTACGGCACGATCAAGGCGCTTGATCTGGATGTCTTTTGGGGGTGTAACTTTGTCCTTCCGTTAAGAAAAGTCCCGAATGTTCGCTATTATGTGACTGTGTACGACCTTGCAGCTTTTCGTAAGGAAGGTACGGCAGAAGAGAAGAATCTTCGCAGACTGTCAGCACTCCTCCCCCGTTCGGTTTCGATCGCAGATGGTATTTTCTCAATATCGGACTCGACGGCAAAGGACATAGCAGAGCAGTTTCCGGGGGCGAGGGACAAGATCCATACGGTCTACAGCGGAGGTTTTTTGGATGATATGGCAGACCTTGCATATGACACCGGACAGGTAAGGAGAGAATTACGTATCGGGGCACCGTTCTTTTTGTTTCTCGGAACGATCGAACCCAGAAAGAATATTCCGACGATCATAAAGGCATTTGAAAAATACCTGGAGAAGACGAAGACAGATGAGTATCTGGTCTTAGCCGGCGGCATGGGGTGGAAGACGGAGAGCGTCACAGATGCGCTCGGTGCATCTGTGTACAGGGAGCGTATCATTTGTCCCGGTTTTGTGAATGAGGAGGAAAAGAAATATCTCTTAGATCATACACAGGCCTTTGTATTTCCGTCCCTTTATGAAGGATTTGGGATACCGATATTGGAGGCCTTTGCCTATGCGACTCCGGTGATCACGTCAAGGGTTTCCTCCATGCCGGAAGTGGGCGGGGATGCAGCTTTTTATATCGAGGATCCCCTTGATGCGGATGCCCTGGCAGAGCAGATGATCCGGGTTCGCGCAAGCACACGAAAAGAGCGTGAAGAGAGGAGCCGGCAGATGCAATGTCAGGTGGAGCGTTTTACCTGGAAAGCGTGTGCGGAGAGGATGATGCAGGTAATCTGCGGGGATATGTATTAGTAGTAAGAAATGTGGCGAAGAATGTGTTTGGATAGAGGTTTGGAGGGGATCCGTCAGGCGTGACGTGACCCCCTTATTTTTTTGTTTCGGCGTGTCCATCCTCTATTTATTTCGTCTTTACACCGGGAGCATCCGGTGCTATATTTAATCTCATCATTTTTGGAATTTTCAGATCAGGAAATTCATTGTGAAGAATCGAACGGAGGTGACGGGTATGATCCTTACAGAGTACGATGAAGCAAAGACGATGGAAATGTTCAAACGCGACGCCAGAGAAGAGGGAAGAGAAGAGGGGAGAGAAGAAGGACTAAAAGAAGGCAGAGAGGCCGGTGTAAAGGAGCGGACGCTTGCCTCACTCAACAATCTGATGAAGAGTATGCAATTGTCCGTAGAGCAAGCCATGGAGGCAATAGGTGTACCGGAAGAGGAAAGAGAGGAATATGTGCATCTTTTGAAGGGTTCCGGAAGCGGACCCGAACCTCGATAAGGCGTTGATTACGTGAAAAGCAGAGATACAACCTGTTAAAAAAACATAAATTAAAGGAGACAAGTATGAGGACGCAAAAAGTAAAAGGCGTGAATTCCAGTGTGGAGAAGAAAAGAATTACCACAGGAAGGGTACGCAGGATCCGCAACGGGATCGTAGGTCTGCTTTGCGCCATTGTGATGTTGGCCGGTGGTATCGCAGGTACGATCGAGACCTTTGCGGGCGAGCAGCTTGGTGAAACGGATTTTGATGAAGGCAAGGGTCTGCCCTGGCACATCATGGAGTCCGGTGCCGGAGAGATGGATTTTGAGATCGAGGACGGAGTCTACCGCCTTACGATCGTCAATCCTGGTGGCGCTTCCAGAGGCGGTGAAGACCGTTGGGACTGCCAGTTCCGTCACAGAGGCTTAAAGATCGTGCAGGGACATCAGTACCACGTACATTACGAGATGAAGGCTTCCAACAGCGGCCGGTACTACACCAAGATCGGTAACCTCGCAGGAGATGTTGAGATCTGGCACAATATGAGTAACGGTTACGATCTCGACAGCCATTGGGATCTGCTCTGGATCGACGCTAACCAGTGGAAGGTTGTGGATTTAACCTTTACGGCCGGTCAGTCTATGGATGTGGCAGAGTGGGCGTTCCATTTAGGCGGTGACGGACAGTACACGAGCGGGGACTGCTTCCCGGCAGGTACCGTGATCGAGTTCGACAACATGTCCTTAGAAGACCTTACTTCCGGTGAGAATGACTATGTGGAGGAGCCGGCTTATGTGCGCTCCCAGATCATGGTCAACCAGGTAGGGTATTTTACAGGCGTTCGCAAGCAGGCAACGTTGCTTTCTGATTCCGGTTCCGGCGTGGGATTTTCATTGATCGACGCATCCGGCAACACGGTGTATACCGGAACTTCAACACCTTTTGGTACAGACGCGGATTCACAGGATAAGGTACATATCATTGACTTCTCCGATTTCAATACCCGTGGCACCTATACACTTAAAGCGGATAACGGTGCCACTTCCAAGGTATTTACCATCGGTGATTCCGAGACATATTCCGCACTCTTATTCGATTCACTTAATTACTTTTACCAGAACCGCTCCGGCATGGCGATCGAGAGTCAGTACATCACTTCCGGTGATGCGTCTGCGCTTGCGAGAGCGGCAGGTCACGCGCCGGATAACGCGACTGTTTCCCAGCGCTGGGGATATTCCGCATCCAGCGGTACCCAGGATGTGACCGGCGGCTGGTATGATGCCGGCGACCA
>CALDIE010000266.1 GCA_937901625.1 uncultured Lachnospiraceae bacterium | reverse complement strand
GTCGTCATATTGTACTTAGAGCCTGTTTCCGAGTTATACCAATTCAAAATATATCCTTTTCTCGACGTTCTGCCCTTCCCTGATTGACCACTTTATCCTTAGGCCACTCTTCGTGAGCCGCACCCTCATTCCCCTCCGTCACAGCCCCCTCTTTTTTAGGGTGGCTGCGATGGTGGTTACGGTGCTTTTTCTCGCGTTCTCCCTCAAGTTTTTGCTTTTCCGATTCCATATGTTCCTCCATGGAATTAATTCTTACTCTCTTCCTGTACCTTTTCCTCGCGGATAGCCTTGGTACGGATTTCCTCCGTAACGGCCTTTACGAATTCATCAAGGCTCTTGGATCCTTCGTCACCCTCAAATCGGCTGCGAACGGAAACCGTTCCCTCTTCCTGTTCCTTTTCACCCACGATCAGCATATAAGGAAGTCTTGCTTTTCTGGCCTCACGGATCTTGTATCCGATCTTCTCGGATCTCTCATCCACTTCCACCCATACATCGTTCTTCTTAAGCTCTGCCGCAACCTTCTTAGCATAGTCGAGATACTTATCGGAGATAGGCAGCACTCTTACCTGCTCAGGGCAAAGCCATGTCGGGAATTTACCCATGTACTTTTCGATCAGCCATGCCAATGTTCTCTCATAGCATCCAAGACTGGTTCTGTGAACGATAAACGGACGCTGCTTGTCGCCGTTCTGGTCAATGTAGTACATATCGAAACGCTCAGCGATCATCGGATCGATCTGAACCGTCATCATGGTATCTTCCTTACCGTAAACATTCTTCGTGTTGATATCGATCTTCGGGCCGTAGAAGGCAGCCTCACCGACATCCTCCACAAAAGGAAGTTCGAGCTCGTTTAAGATATCTCTCAACTCCTGCTCGGTTCTTTCCCAAACTTCCGGCTCACCGATATATTTCTTTCGGTCGTTAGGATCCCACTTGGACAGATGATAAGTAACATCATTTTGAAGTCCCAGGGTTTCCAGCACATATTTGATCAATGCCAACGCGCCCTTAACCTCAGCCATTACCTGGTCTTCGCGGCAGATGATATGTGCCTCGGTGATCGTAAACTGACGCACTCTCGTGAGTCCGTGCATCTCACCGGAATCCTCGTTTCTGAAAAGTGTAGATGTCTCCGCCATACGGATCGGAAGCTCGCGATAGGAATGCTGCGTGGACTTGTAGATAAAGTACTGGAACGGGCAGGTCATGGGACGAAGTGCCATCACTTCCTTATCCTTTTCCTCATCGCCCATCACAAACATGCCGTCCTTATAATGATCCCAGTGACCGGAAATCTTATACAGGTCACTCTTCGCAAACAACGGCGTCCTGGTGCGAACATACCCCCACTCCTTGTCCTCGAGGTCTTCGATCCAACGGGTCATCGTCTGCAGCATACGCTGACCTTTCGGCATGAACAGAGGCAGACCCTGTCCGATGACGTCTACCGTGGTAAAGAGTTCCATCTCACGACCGATCTTGTTGTGGTCGCGCTTCTTGATATCCTCAAGGTAATCCAGGTACTCCTTTAACTCTTCCTTGGTTCCGAAAGCCGTTCCGTAGATACGCTGAAGGACGGCGTTGTCGGAATTTCCTCTCCAGTACGCGCTGGAAGAAGACAAGAGCTTAAATGCCTTCACATATTTGGTGCTCATCAGATGAGGACCGGCGCAAAGATCCGTAAAGCCTTCACCCTGGCTGTAGAAGGAAAGGACCGCATCCTCGGGCAGATCATTGATCAGCTCTACCTTATATGGCTCATTGCGCTCTTCCATCAGCTTGATCGCTTCGGCTCTGGGTAACTCATAGCGCTCCATCTTAGCGCCTTCCTTGATGATCTTTTTCATCTCAGCCTCAAGCCTGTCCAGATCCTCTCTGGAAAACGCGGGTCCGTCAAAGTCATAATAAAACCCGTTGTCGATCGCGGGTCCGATCGTCAGCTTTGTATCCGGGAATAAACGCTTTACCGCTTCCGCAAGGACATGAGCGCAGGTATGACGATATGTACGCAATCCCTCCTTATCCTTAACGGTCAGGATATTCAGGGTAACATCGTGATCGATCACGGTACGCAGATCCTTTACTTTTCCGTCGACCTCACCGACACAGGCTGCTCTTGCAAGTCCCTCACTAATATCCAACGCGATCTCATAGATGCTCATCGGATGATCATAGCTCTTTACGCTTCCGTCCTTTAATGTAATGTTCATTCTTTCTCCCTTCCGGCGTGATGTTTACCATCACCCTGCATTTACTGCATTTATGTCTATTGTTTATATGTACTTTAGAATAATGCCACTTAGGCGTCTATACAGGATGGGCGACCTTCGTCCCCGAAGCTAAAACCACGGGGGTTTACGGCACTGTATTATAAAAAAACGCCCCGGCATCACTCATAAAAGCAATGCCGGGGACGAATAGTTACATCGAAGAATCCGCGGTTCCACCCCGTTTATCTCACAAACGAAAAATCCTTCGTCGTGAAACCTCTCATCGGATGGTAACGGTATCCGACCGGGCACCTTTTCAGTGCCGGCTACGGGGGCGGTACTCCCCATCAACGCCAATTGTTCTGTATAAGCAGATAACGGGAATCGAACCCGCCTCTCCAGCTTGGGAAGCTAGCATTCTACCGATGAACTATATCTGCACAAAGTGCTTATGCTACGTTTATCACATCTCACAAGCACTCGTTTATTTTACACTAAACTTTTCTTTATTTCAAGTGGCTTTGTTGCGTGCGGCCTTGTGACATTGTTGCGTGCGGCCTTGTAACGGATGCATATGTTGCAAATGGCTCTGACTTTTCATCTTCGTTCTTCTTCAATCTTCTGGAAAACCGAAATATTTCCCCTGTAACAAGCTCTACTTCCTTTGCGGTACATCTCCTGATAGAGTCAGTGTTGACGAGCATGGATTTATGAACCCGGATAAATCGGCCGTTCATTGATAACTTCTCCGCAAGAAAATCCATTCTTCCGGGTGTTTCCAGTATGGAGCCGTCTTTCATATGCCAGAACAAATGCCTCTGTCCGCTTTCTACATACATGATATCCCGCTTCAGTACGTGATATCTGCCGCTCTTAAACCGCAGGAACAGATATTCATTGTCCCTTTCGCAATACTTCTTTTGGCATCTGTCGAGCATATCGTTAAAATCCTCACGAATAAACGGAAGCTTTAAAAAGCCATCGGCATTCATTCTCCATGCGCCTACAGCATCGTGATCATTTTCACTGTAGAGAATACATAATGCATCCTTTCTGTACCGGCGAAGAGTCTCCATGATCTCATATCCGTTCATTTTCTCGCTATTTGCGTAAAGAAGACAAATGGATGGATGATCCTTTCCCGTAATACCCATGATCGCCTTATAGCCGTTATCATACTCCGTGATCCTGCTTTCTTTTGACATTTCGCTCTTTTCAAGCCACTCCCGAATCAGGCGTCTGTTATCACCCGATTCATCACAAATTAAATAATTCATGTTTCCCTCCTATTCCGAAATTCACCTTAATCAGATAATGTAAGCGCTTACATTTATAGTGATTTTATGTTAACCATTTTTTTTTATCATTTCAAGTAGTTTTTTGCAAAAAGTCAATTTTTGTTGTTTTTTTGCAAAAAGTCAATTTTTGCTTTCTTTCGGTTCTATTATTTCACGCTGTAGACACCTCCAATACAACAGACGATCCCTTCCATCTCCATGCGCATCATTTCTACCATAAGCTCCTGGATCGTCTCGTACTCTCCGTTTAAGAGAACATATAGTTCATCAATGTTTTTTGCCCCTTCCAAAAGGATCCGTATGATCTGTTTGCGGTCTTCCATGCCGCTCTCGATCACGCGTACCATTCCGGTTTTGCATGCGTCAGCCTCTATTCCCAACGCCAGCAAAACATCTTCCACGCAGGTTGCGATTCCCGCGCCGTCCCGGATCAGGCGCACCGTGATGCTGCCGGGGCGCAGGCCCTCGGCGTCGTCGCCGTCCATTTTCGCGAGTACTTTGCGGAGGGGCTCGCCGTTGGTGGTGACGGGGTGGCGCGCGAGCGCCAGGTCGCCCACGAGCATCGTCTGGCGGAATACGG
>CALDIE010000265.1 GCA_937901625.1 uncultured Lachnospiraceae bacterium | reverse complement strand
CCCGGAGCCAGCATTACATTGTTTCCGATTTTTACAGGTCCTCTGTCAAGAATGGTCACATTATAATTTGCCAGGAAATTGTCGCCCACCTCGATATTACTGCCGCAATCACAATTGAATCCTTTGAATACGGAAGGATTTTCACCAACTGATCCAAAGAGTTCTCGGACAGCGTCCTCCCGCGCCTCGGTATCAAGATAGCTTATAGAGTTTAGTTTCTCACTGGCTAAAACAGCTTCTGTTTTCATGGATTTTATTTCATCATCCCATAAACAGTAGTCCATTCCAGCCCAAAGTTTTTCTAATTCTGTCATAAGTTATATCCAACCTGGGTTAAAGTGTCTTCAGGTAGTCCATGAAATTCTGCTTATTCTCAAGCGCTGTCGTTGTGGGCCGTCCCAGATCCTCTCTTGCTCCGATGGAGCAGGCTGCCTCGATCAGGGTAAGCGTCTGTTTCTTCTTTGCCTCGGCAAGTGCTGTATCCAGGGATTCAAAATCCTCTACCCTTACAGCCTCCGGATACCCGCACGCCTTTGCCACGGAAACGATATCCATACTGCCTGCTACCGTGGGCATGCCGCCTACCGTCTCATGGGCGCCGTTATTGATAACGACATGGATAAGGTTCTTTGGCTTATTAGCGCCGATTAACGCTATCGCACCCATATGCATCAGCACAGCGCCGTCTCCGTCGATACACCAGATCCTCTGTTCCGGTTTCTGTGCAGCGATACCGAGCGCGATCATGCTTGCGTGTCCCATCGATCCGACTGTCATAAAATCATAGCAGTGACTCTCGCCCCTTGCTTCCCGGATTTCAAAAAGTTCTCTGCTGGCCTTCCCTGTCGTGGATACGACCGGATCTTTTCCGGACGCCTCCGCGATATGGCGGATGATCTCTTCCCTGACCATCTTGTTGTCATTTTCATAGGTAACCTCCGGCGCGTCCGTTAACGCCCCTTTCCGTATCACAAAGGCCACATCCTTACCGGCAGCAAGAATCGCCTTGAACTCCTCCATCTTTGCCATCACTTCCTCATCCGTGGTCTCTCTACCGATCACAAAGGAAGCCACGCCCATATCTTCCAAAAGGCGAATCGTCACCTCGCCCTGGTAGATGTGCTGGGGCTCATCATGCACACCCGGCTCACCTCTCCATCCGATGATAAACACCGTCGGGATGGCGTATACCTTGTCATTAAGAAGCGACGCAAGAGGGTTAATGATATTTCCCTCTCCGCTGTTTTGCATATATACCACCGGAATCTTACCGGTCGCCAAATGATAGCCTGCTGCCAAAGCGGTACAGTTTCCCTCGTTCGCCGCGATCACATGGTGCTTTGGATCGATCCCGTAGATGTCCATCAGATAGTTGCACAACGCCTTTAACTGGGAATCCGGCACACCGGTATAGAAATCGGATCCAATGATCTCTACAAGTTTTTCTACCTTCACTATGACGCCTCCTCTTACAATTCATCGATCAGCGTGATGATATCCTTGATGGACATCAGCCGCTCATCCACCTCTTTGGCTCTGTGGTACTTAAGGATGTCCGTCGCCGTCTGCTGCATGGACAAAAAAGCGCTTCTGGTTAACTGGTTGGCATAGATCACGATATTTACGCCATGCGCCGCGAGCTCTTCTTCCGTGATAACATTAAAACTGGTCGGCACCACCACGATCGGTGTTTTCTTATCTTCCGCCCTGAAACGATCACAGAAGGTAAGGATCTCCGCAGGATCTTTCTTGCGGCTGTGGATCATGATCCCGTCGGCTCCGGCTCCCACATAGGCTCTCGCCCTTTCAAAGGCATCCTCCATCCCCTTTTCAAGGATGAGGCTCTCGATCCGCGCAATGATCATAAAGTCATCCGTTAACTGCGCCTTCTTACCTGCAGCGATCTTCTCGCAGAATTCCTCAATCCCGGCCTGTGTCTGCTCCACCTCGGTGCCAAAAAGGCTGTTTCTCTTAAGCCCTTTCTTGTCCTCGATGATGATCGAGCTTACGCCCATTCGCTCAAGGCTGCGCACCGTATAAACGAAATGCTCGGCAAGTCCGCCCGTATCCCCGTCAAAAATGATCGGCTTGGTAGTCACTTCCATGATATCGTCGATGGTCCTGAAACGGCTGGTCATATCCACCAGCTCGATATCCGGTTTTCCCTTTGCGGTACTGTCACAAAGAGAACTGACCCACATGGCGTCAAACTGATCCAGGCGTCCCTCATGCTCCACTACCGTCTTTTCAACGATGAGTCCTGTCAGACCACTGTGCGCTTCCATAACTTTCACCACCGGCGTCATCCCGATCAACTGACGAAGCCGCTTTCTGCGATACTCGGGCATGGCCAGTTTTTCGCGTAGCTGCATATCGATCTTTCTGACCTTCTCATTATAAGTATAGGGGACATCCACCACTTCCCCGCCGTATTCTTTTAAAAGGCTCTCCACGTGCTCACGGATTGCCGCTTCCGGACCTGACTTCCAGTTGTCTCCATGCACCACATAGTCCGGACGGATCAGTGTGATCACGTCGTCATACATGGCCTCGTCCTGGATAACAACTTCCTCCACTCCCTCGATGCCGCGGTAGAGTCTGACCCTCTCTTCCTGGGAGACCGTCGGAAACTTGTTGTAGCGGATCAGCACACGGTCAGAAAGGGCTCCTACGATCACCCTTCCCCTTTTTTGCGCTTCCCGGATGATATTGAGATGCCCCTCATGGATCACATCCGTACAAAAGCAGGTATATACAGTCTTCATGCTCTCCTCCTTAAAAACCGACCGGGTCATTGTAGTGAACCGGAACCTGAATATCAAACTTGTGTAACGCCTCTTCAAAAACCGTAAAGAAGTCGGCTATATCCTGTTCATCGATCGCGCCAAGCGAGCACAAACGGAAGGTGGTCGTGGTACTTACCTTTCCGGGATAGATGGTAAATCCTCTCTCATAGCAGTAATCATGCACCGCATCAAAGGACCATTTCGGATCGTCCGGATAGATCACGCAGGAAACCAGTCCCGCTCTCCACTCCGGCCGGATTGCCTGACGAAATCCCAGATCCTCAAGCCCTTTGTTGATAGAGTTGTAGATCCTTGTATGTCTCGCCCATTTGGCCTCCTCGCCTTCCTCCCAGTATTCCTTAAGTGCCTGGATCGTGGCGTAGATGGTCTGTACGGGAGGCGTAAAGTGCATCTCTCCCGTCTTTTCAAAAAAGTCGTACTGCATATATAAGTTACAATAGTAGGAACGCCTGGGATAGTTCTTACTCTCCTCGATGATTCTTCTCTTGCCCACGATAAAGCTAAGCCCCGTAAAAGCCATCAGACCTTTCTGGGCACTCGCCATACAGAAGTCGATATTCTCTTCCTTGATATTGATCGGCCGCATGGCATAGGTACTCGTCGTATCGACCGCAAATACCGCGCCGTAGGCATGCGCCAAAGCCCCGATCTCGCGAACGGGATTTAAGATGCCCGATCCCGTTTCGTTATGTGTCGTGTATACCAGCGCAATGTCCGGATCATCTTTAAGGGTCTCCTCCACCACCGCAAGGTCCGGTAACTGATCCAGAGGAAATGCCAGTTCCACATGCGGCAACCCGTAATATTTGCAGACATCCACGGCTCTTGCACTGTAGGCTCCGTTATTGATCACCAGTACCTTTTTCCCTTCGGGAAGAAGGCTGTTGATGACCACATCGATATTGATCGTTCCGGATCCACAGAACAAAACACTTGTGTATTCCGTCAGATCTCCGTGAACGATACGAACCAGGTCTTCCCTAAGCCCCTTCATAAGACCTGCGAACTCTTTTTCCCTGGGGCAGATATCCGGTACCACCTGCGCATATTTTACGCTGTCTGTCGTCGTGGACGGACCCGGATTTAACAATACATTTCGCTTGATCGCTTGCATTTGCATACTCCTCCGAACTCTTAAAAAAATTAACCCGCGAACTCTTCGTAGGGCTTACAAGACTCTTATGTATTTTCTTACATACTTTCTTACGCGCCTTCTTACGTACTTTCATACATGCTCTTAATGGCATTTCCTGCGTTCACTTGCTCCTATAAAACCATCTTTACATTATGAAATGCTTTGCGAAAAACACTTACACATCGTAAGTCTTATCGATTGCCTTAAGCTCTCTGAATGTATCGATCTCAACGATATCTTCCTCCAGGCATTCCTTAATCTCTACCCGGTAATGATCCTTACAATACTTAAGAGGAACCTGCTCCCAGTATCTCTCTTTTCCTCCCGGGGATGCGTAGACCGACGCGATATCCTCCGAGAGTCTGTGTCCGTCCGCCTCATTCCAGTAGGAAATGCCGACCATCTGCCAGATGTCATCTCCCTCTCCGCCAACGGTCTGTTCCACGATAACGCCGTCCTTTACA
>CALDIE010000264.1 GCA_937901625.1 uncultured Lachnospiraceae bacterium | reverse complement strand
CGGGTTCACGGATGAGCCGGAGTACAGGTAACTGCAGGATCTTTTCTCCCTTCGCTGTGATCCTGTGCCTGTGCCTCGGAACTCCTTTTGATCTGCTGCGCCTGCTCATTCGCGGTATACATGATCTCATTGGCCTCCGACTCAGCCTGCACGACAATATTTTCCTGTCCGACCATTACCATAGAACGCTTGGCCGCTTCCTCAAGCATTCCTTTGACCTTTTCCTGTGTCTTCTTGGAATAATCATTACAGCGGTCCTTGGTCTGAAGAAGAATATCATTTTGCTTATCTACAATATCGATCGCCAACCCCACTTCCTGCGGAATGGCTCTCTCCATACGATCCAACAGTGCCTGCAGATCTTCGGAATTAATGATCACATCCACCTGGCTGAACATCCTGGGTTTCGCGGACTCAAGCATCTTTCTCATCTCATCCACACATTCCTGAAGATCATTGCTCTTCATACTCACTAAACGTTCGTACTCTCTGTCATCCATCGTATCCTGTTCCTCCATGTTTTTTCGGATCTCTCCGATCCTTTGCCCTTTTACCTGTCCGGTCAACGCTTGATACCATATTGAGCATAGATCGAATCTATCAAAAACGCGGGAACACACTTTGAAATATCCCCGCCGAACATAGCGATCTCCTTCACCGCGGAAGAAGACAGATATGCGTATTCAAGACTGGTCGTCAAAAATACCGTATCGAGATCCCCACCTGACAAAAGACGATTGGTCTGCGCGATCTGCAGTTCATACTCAAAATCCGTAACGGCACGAAGTCCGCGGATGGAAATATGGATCTGCTTTTCCTTCGCGTAATCAATCAACAGACCACCAAACGAATCCACGACAACATTGTCCAGATCGGAGGTAGCCTCCCGTATGATTTTAACACGTTCATCCACAGAAAACAACGGCTTCTTTGCCTGATTGTTCAGTACACAGATCGTCAGCTCATCAAACATCTCCGCGGCTCTGTGGATCACATCGATATGTCCGAGCGTAATCGGGTCAAAACTTCCGGGATACATGGCTTTTTTCATGATTTATGATTCCCTTCTGAGAAATACATGCTTATTGGTTTTATATATCTTTTCCTTGATGACGGCAAAGCCGTGATCGGCCGCAAAGGAAAAATCTCTTTCCTTACTTTCTTCCATAATGATCAGCGTATCTTTAGTTATGAAACGGTTACGGGAGGCAGCCTGCAAAAGCAGCTCATCCTGTCCGAGTCCGTAGGGAGGATCCGCAAAGATCACATCCACTGCTTCCCTTAAACTGTACTCTACCGCCATGATCGCGTCCTGTTTTAATACAACGGAACGATCCTGCATTTTGGTATGCTTTAAATTGGCTTCTATACAGGATATCGCCGCGCTGTCGTTTTCGACAAAATACGCTTTCTTTGCCCCGCGGCTGAGCGCCTCGATCCCGATCGCCCCGCTTCCCGAAAACAGATCCGCAAAAACAGCTCCGGGAACCTCTGTCTGGATCACATTAAATAAAGTTTCCTTGATCCGATCCGTTGTCGGTCTTGTATGATCACCCGCCGGTGTCTTTAACAGCAGACTCCTGGCACTTCCGGCTATCACTCGCATAGTATTTAAACCCTTTCTTACTTTTTCAAAAGGCTTCCTTTTCCGTCGCGTTTTCCCATCTTAAGGCTTCCGAGATCGATCTGCCTGTCATGAAACTCCACGGTCTGTTCCTTAAATGTTCCGCCGAAATATGCTGCCTCCACATAATCTCCGGAGGAGAGCTTCATTCCTCGCACACCGATCGCAGCCTTTTTCTTCATGGGGATTTCATCGGAAGCAATTTTCAGTAAATAGCCCTTATGAGAGCATAACACAAGATAGGATTGGTCGTAAAGTACGGAAACACATACCACTTCGTCGTCATCCGCCAACTTTGTAGCCGCAACGGAGCGCTTGGATACATCGAATTCTCCACCGCTCACATATTTGATCATCGCCTGTCTGGTGACAAAGGCCAGACGATATACATTTAATTCCGACTGGCTTGCGACAAAGATGATGTCCTCCTTTTGGGAGTCGTATACACTAACATTATCAATAGGTACGCCCTTGTCACGGAAACGTCCGAACGGAAGATCCATGCATTTAAAGGTGATCAGCGTTCCCTTGTTTGTAAAGGCGCAGAGTTTTCCGGTGTTTTTACAAACCACCACATACTTATTCTCCGCATCCGCCGCTTCTTTGTTTCTCTCATAGGTAGCCGCGTCGATGGTTCTGCAATAGCCAAAGCGGTCCATCAAAAAGACCACATCCATCTCTCCTACCTTTTTCTCCTCGTATACAGCCTCTTCACCGTTTTCGATCACGGTCCTTCTCGGTCTTGCATAGGCTTTTTTCATAGCCTCCAGGTCATTGATCAATACCTGCGCCATGGAATCCTTCCTCTCCAGGATATCCTCGTAACGAAAGATATTTGCCGTTGTCTCCTCATAATCACGGTTAAGAGCATCGATCTCAAGACCGATCAGCCGGTACAGGCGCAACTCCAAGATCGCGTCCGCCTGTCTTTCCGTAAAGTGCAGCATCTCCGCCATGATCCTGGATTCCACACTTTTAAATTTAATGCCGTCCGTGATACCGTCCACCAGACAGCGCTTAGCCATCACTCTGTCTTTGGATCCGCGCAAGATCTCGATGATCAGATCGATCACGTTGCAGGCACGGATCAGGCCTTCCTGGATCTCTTTTTTCTCTCTTTCCTTCACTTGCGTTTTCGCGCGATTTGTCGGCGAATGAAGAGCGGGCTATTGCGTATCTGCACAATCTTGCCTTTGAAGTTACGCGCTACAATGCTACGGGTCTTTCTTCTTTGCCAGAGGCTCGGGAACTTGCCGAAATTTCAAAAATCACTTCTTCTCTGCTGACGAGGCGAAAAATCATCGATTCACTCAAAAATCCTGTATATTTTTGTGAATTTTACAATCCGGAAAAAATCGGAATTATCGACTCAACATTCTGCCCCGAAGATTTGTATGTCGCGGGGGATTTTTTTGCGGGAATTGAACATGTTGAGGAAGGGGAAGACGAAGTACTCGAAGAAAATCTTCCGGAATTCGATTGGATTGACGAGGTTTTTCAGACTTTGTACGCGCCGCTCTCTTCTCAAACGCAAAGTTCTGAAAGTTTCGGAATTTTGGACGGCGAGAAAATCCTGCAAATGCTTGAAAACAACGACAGCCGGGGAATTGAAGAGCAGGCAGAAAGCGGCAAAAATACCGAGGATGACATTCCAAAAGAATATTCGTACACAAAAAATGACGGCTCGCTCAGGCGTTTTTCGTATGACGGCGAGCAATTTACCCTTTCAGAAAATGACGGAAAAACAGTGCTTGTGAATTTTTATGGCGACAAATTGATTCGTAAAAATTTTGACTCGCTGTATCGTCTGGTAAAAGCAGAGCGGTTCAAGACAGGTGCGGCCGCAAAAAATATAACGCTTGAAACTCAGATTGATTATACATATGCGGAGGACTCAAACCGTTTGAAAAGATCGGAAGAAGGTGACAAGCCTGAAACGGAAGCGGTGCTGCTTAGTGATAAAAAAACTGAGCGGTTGTATGATGAAAGTGGCAGGACGGTTGAAGAAGAAGTCACGACATGGAGCTACAAGACGAATTCTTTCGGCAGATATATCACGGAGGAGCGGAAAATCAAAAATGTGTATGATTATTCTGCCGTCAGCGAGGAGAACAATGTGCCGCCGAATATGCAATTTTACGAGGATGGTCAGCTTCATCTTGAGCGAAAATATACTGATTCTGAACATTATTCTGAAAAACTTTATTTTGATGACGGCTTTTCTATAGAACTCCTCTATGAAGACGGTCTGAAGAAAACCGAGATTATTTATG
>CALDIE010000263.1 GCA_937901625.1 uncultured Lachnospiraceae bacterium | reverse complement strand
GAATCTGTTGAATCTACTGAATCTATGGATTCTATGAACGCTATTGAATCCCTTCAGGAACGTCTGATCCCGATCCATCCATCTTTCATCGAGATCAATGAATCTCCGATTCCGGAAAAAGAACTGGCCGAAATGAGTGAGCGGCAGCGACAGATCCTTCCGCTTAAACTGTTTGCTGAGGCAGTTTATCGTGAAGTCCTTTCAGGGACAGATGTCATCTATGATCTTAACAGTACGACCCTGAAAGAAAGTATCGTCTTAAATCATGCTCCGGAAGCTGCCACATCTTATGTCTTTCACATCTATAGTGATACCCTTGACCTTTCTTTGAATGACGACAACTCCATCTCTGCGTTAAATAAATCCGGAGAGGAGATCTTTACGATCCCTGCTCCCTTTGCTTACGATGCCGCGGAAGAGAAGAGCCATGATGTAAAAGTCACTCTTGAAAAGATCGAATCTGGTTATGAGCTTACCATTACACCGGATTACCAGTGGCTTACCTCTTCCGAACGTGTCTATCCTGTGATCATTGATCCATCTGTCTTCACGACCCAGATCCGCGAGAACATCAAAGATATGGCCGTTGCTTCCAATGGGGGGAACAACTATAACGACGATTACTTGGAAGCCGGTTATCACTTAACGCGAGGAAAAGAGCGAATCTTTATCAAGTTTTCCGCCCTGCCGAAACTCTCTGCGGCAGATGTGATCATCGACGCGGACCTGATGCTCTACCGGGGAACGAATGTCTCCGATACCCTGCAGATCAATGCCCATAAGGTGAATGCCTCCTGGGAGTCCAACACGATCACCTGGGCCAACCAGCCGTCATATAACAGCACCATCACAGACTACGCGAAAGTGTCCTCCAACGGCTGGTATGAGTGGAGCATCACAGAGATCGCCAGAGACTGGTTTGAAGGCGATGCCGTCAATACCGGTGTGATGTTAAAGGCACCGGATGCGACAGAAAACGGAACCACAAGAAACAACAGAACCTTCTATTCCTCTGACTCTTCTTTAACGAACAGAAGACCGATCTTAACGATCACATATATTAATAACTGCGGTTATGAGAGCTATTGGGACTATGATTCCTATGACCTTGGAAGAGCAGGCACGGCAGGGGTCAACCTCTTTACCGGAAACATGGTTCTTACAAGGACAGACCTTGCCTTTACAGGCAACCGCATGCCGGTATCAGTAAACTTCACCTACAACACGAATGATAAAGTAAGCTTAAACTCCTCAGGCAGTATTATCGCCGGAGGAACCTTTGGGCTGGGCAACGGCTGGAGAACCAACTATAACCAGAGGGTCTATCTCTACGTACCGTCCGACGGAACAAATACCGGATCCTACACCTACTACATCTGGGAGGACGAGGACGGAACCAGGCATTACTTCCGAGGGGAGTCTGAGACCGGGAGTTTCACTGATGAATCCGGCGTCGAACTGACGCTCACCAACACCGGTTCCGGGGATTCCAAGTATGTGATTACGGATAAGAATAACAACAAGAGCTACTTTGATGCATCAGGGAGGCTTAAGAAGATCTCAGACAATCAGGCAACCGTCAGCAACGTTCTGGTTACCTATCTAACTTCCGGCAACACCAATGCAATCAATACCATCACAGACGGAGCGGGAAGGGTTTATCAGTTTAACTATAACAGTTCCGGGTATCTTACAAGCATCCAGTATAAAGGAACCGGAAGCAATGCGTTATCGACGGTCACCTATACCATCGACAGTTCCGGCAATCAAACCGGGGTAAGCTATGCGGACGGTACAGGCATCACGTATGGCTATTCAAACTATGCCTTAAAGACTGCAAAAAAGACACCGTCCGGCGGATCTGCAAGAAACTTAGCACAGTTTACTTACAGCACGGAATCGAATACCCTGCCAAACAGGCTTTCAAGCATCAAGATCTTCGATGAATCCGGCGGCGGTGCGACAAGCACCAATACCTATGCTTACGGGAAAGGCTATACACTGGCAACAGACATGAACGGGAACGTTCTGGAATACCAGTTTAATAAGTATGGCAACACGGTCTCTACGCAAGATAAACAGGGAAGAGCGGTGTACGCAAAGTATGCGACCGATACGGATGATTCCGCGAAGAAGAACCAGCTTGCGCACGCCTCGAAGCTTCAGTCAACTACAAACAACGTCTTTAAGAATCCGTCGTTTGAGAGAAATGAATTCTGGTACAGTGCTGGAACAGATGACGGAACAGGAACTGCGGGGTATACCTCTGAAGAACACTATCTGGGAGAAGACTGCTTTAAACTGACAAAGGTCTATGATGAAGACAGTTCGTGGGTTTATGCGGGAAATGGAGCCGGTGTAGTTCTAAAACCAAATACAACCTATACTTTTTCCGCATACCTGAAAGTTGTGGGAGTATCTGATCCTACGAAGGTGTATCTATGCGGCAAGGTCAATGGGGTAAGCACTTATGTTAGAACCGGAACCACCGATGGATGGCAGAGATTTGAAGTAACATTAGATACACCAGCTACCGTGAGCTCATGCAACTTCTTTGTCGCGTTGTATGCTCCGGGCACGGTCTACGTCGACTGCATGCAGTTGGAAGAGAACAGTCTATCCTCCCGCTTTAACTTAATCGAGAACAGTGACTTCACGTACTATAACGGAACCACCGATGTCTGCTATGCGTGGAGTGAAGGAAGTGCCTGCGTCAGCACCGAGAAGCGCATGAGCATCTCTTCCGGACTGATCGGGGCAAAGAACATCGATAACAATGTCTATACGATGACCGGGGCGATCACGGAGAGAAAGAGAGCGTATCAGGATATCCCAGGTTCCGGAGATGCGGGGGATGTCTACAGTATCGGGGGCTGGGCTAAAGGATAGTTGAAACAGCACTGATGTGCTGCTTCAACTATGGCTGTTTGTGACAATGTCACAAACAAGCCTTTTATGGCAGATCCAAAATCGCCTGCGCGAATTTTGGATCGCCTCTGTCGCGTTAACGCTCCATAACAAGGCAATGCCGCGCCGGTTAAGAGCGGCTCCTACGCGAACAACAACCTTTTTGCGATTGTCCTTAGGTTCTACAACACGGACGGAACACAGTCGGAATTTCGGGCAGACTTTAACCCGGATCTCTATGAGAACGATACCTGGCAGTATGCCTGCGAGAGAGTCGTCGCGCCGAAAGCCTACTCCAGTATCAGGGTCCTTCTGGTGTACGAGAGGAATGTCAATACCATCTACTATGATGCGATCCAGCTGTATAAGGATGAATTCGGAAGCAGTTATGTTTATGACGAGAGCGGCAACGTCACCAGTGTCACGGACAGCAGAAAGCAGCAAAACAACTACGAATACAGCAATAACAACTTAACGAAGGCTACCCTGCATGACGGGGCAGTTTACAACTATGAGTATGATAACTATCACAACGTAACCACTGCTACCTCTGCGACCGGGACGAAGGGAACCTTTGGCTATGATGCCTTTGGGAACAATACCAGGGTTGCGATCGTTAATCCGGGCAATACGTCTGACAGAGTCATTGAGAGCACAGCCACTTACACAAGCAACGGAAACATGCTTGCTTCTGTGACCGATCCGCTGAATAAAACCGTAGGCTACAGCTATAACAATAATACAGGTACCTTAACATCTGTAACAGAGAACCCATCCGGATCAGACAGTGCCACAACAAGCTACACGTATGATAACATCTATCGCCTGACAAAAGCAGAAAGAGGGTATGAGGGCGGTACTGCAGAAGTATCCTATAGCTACTTAAACGACCATCTGACAGGGATTACCTACGGAGGAACGAACAGTTTATCTTATGAACTTACCTACGGGACCTTTGGACAGCTGACCGAGGTAACGGCAGGGGGAACAACGCTTGTTACAAACAGTTACACCTATAACAGTTCCACGAACCCTTACTATGATCTGTCTTCTGTCGTCTACGGCAACGGAGCACGAGTGGATTATACATATGATTCCCTGGGCAACCTGCAGTCGAAGAAGTATGATTCCGACAGTACTAAGACCATCACCTACTTCTACGATAACGAAGGAAAGCTGGGTAAGGTCTATGACGATGTACAGGATCTGACCCACAAATACGTCTACGATATCTCGGGAAGATTGATTTCTGATGCAGAATCTGGCTGGAGGACCTTTACAACGACGTACGGATATGATACGAATGATAATGTATCCAAGATAAAGGATAAAGTCCAGACAGTAACTTATGAGAATAACTACAGTTTTGATGCAGACAACAGACCGACCACAGCCTCAAGCGGAAGCGTGAGTTCGAGCATCACTTACGATCCGTGGGGAAGAAAGAGCACAGAGACGGTAAAGCATGGATCAGCAACTGTAGCAACGACAAGCATCACTTACTACAATCCATCGACCGCAAAGACGTCTCTGCTGCCAAGTGCTTACAATAACACCTTAAACGGTTCCAACAAGGACTACACCTATACCTACGATAGCAACGGCAACATCACGAGTATCACAGACAGTGCCGGAAAACACAGGTCATATCGTTATGATAAGCTTGGGCAGTTAGTCAGAGAGAACGATGAAGTCTCCGGCAACACCTGGGTTTTCACATACGATACCAGAGGCAATATCACATCAAAGATAAGATATGCCTACACGACATCGGATACGTTAGGGACTGCGCTTGAGACGATCCCATACACCTATCAGAGCAGCGGATGGAAGGACATTCTGACAAGTGTTGGAAGCACAACTTACACGAATGATGCGATCGGAAACCGCTTAACGGACGGAACATGGACGTATATCTGGGAACACGGAAGACAACTTGCGTCCATGAGCAAGAGTGGAGCGAGCATTGCCTACGGTTATGATGCAGACGGACAGAGAATCTATAAGAACGTCACAGAGGGAAGTACAA
>CALDIE010000262.1 GCA_937901625.1 uncultured Lachnospiraceae bacterium | reverse complement strand
AATTTTTAACGATATTTTCGATATTCCGTATGATCTCAGGAAATACCATAGCGATCAAACCATACAACACCCACGCGAACAAAAGATAGGTCAGAGTGATCGTCATCACACGGATACGATTACGGATTTTTTGCTCCTTCGGCGTACCGAGTGTCCCGTGAAAAACCTTTTCGGAAAAGTATTTATAAATGAACTTCTCCTCCATAAAATCCACGATCTGAGACAACAAAAAAGCCAACACCAATCCGTCGATAATGGGTGTCAGCATCCGAAAAAATACACCTGCCGCATTCCAAAGTGAAGAAATATGAAAAATCAGATAATATACCAAAAGAACAGCAACCGCCGTTAAAAACAAAGTTACTCCGTTGCGGACATAAACGGATTCCCAGGGACTGCGAATTTTCGATTTTTCATTGGTATTTCCGGTATTTCCTCCATCAGGCTCTTGAGACATATTTCCTGTTGTATTCTCCTCAAAAGCACTCTCGTTCTTATGATCCGCCAATGATCCCCACCCCCAGTCGCACAATGATAAAAGCTATACCCCTATTATAGCACGTTACCGACATAAATATCATATATATTCTTCCGCTACAATGACCTGAGGATTATAAATCTTTCCTTTATCCGCTTTTTCCCGACTTAAAATATAAGCCATATCACCATATTTTACCTCTTTCGGCAAAAAAATCTGCCCTACACCAAGTGCCAGGTGACAATATATCACTTCATTTCCAACCCATTCATAAAACCCGATCGTCGGCGTCGTCGGAACATCCTTATTTATACCGGTCAGCATTACCTTACGGATATATTTCATTTTTAAAACATTACGCATATATAAATCTTTAAAGAACATCGCGCAGCCAACAAATCCCGCGATCAGGAGGATCAACGCAATCACCATAGATATGATCTGCGCTGTACTACCTGCGCTTTCCAACGCCGAAAAAGTAAAGAGAAATCCGATACCGTCGATGATAAACCACGCTATGCAAAGTGCGATCGTCCCGATAACGGACAAAGCTTTCATGGAACCGCTCTTTTGGATCTTCGCCTTGATCGCTGTCAGATCCGAAGGTGCGATGGGTCTTATCCCATCTTTAGGGAGATTAAGCACCAGCGGTGTCGGAAGTTTCATTGCCTTATCCTTACTATAGATACAGTCTCCCCGCCGATCAAATGTCCCCACAAACGTGTATGTATCTCCGTTTATCGGAAGCAAAAAATGTTCCGAGCCGATATAGATTGCGATCAATCGACGACCCTTTTCCTGATACCCCAGATATTGGTAGTAAGTCTCATCAAAAATATAGATATACCCTTCCTGATCCGTAAGATCATCCTCCGTATAGGTAATGACTTTACCTTTCGGACTGTCACTGATCTCCAGAACCGTTGCTCCGTTGATCATTACCTCCCTTGGATCCGTCTCTTCCGTTTTATAGCCGGCTTCTTTCATTGTTTGAAGCAAAAGTGACCATTCCTGCTCCGTTATTCTTCGTTTCATGTTTCTTTCTCCGGTATTTTTTATGCTTTTTCTTTCTTTAGAAGAGTTTTCAATATGCGCGCGAGCGCCCTGTTTATTACCTTTCTATTCAATTTTAATCCCTCAGAATTTCCCATATTCTTTAAACAGATCCTCCATTGTGACCTGTTTTTAATAATCATCCAGAAAATGGTGACGTACGCCACCCTGTTTATACTCGATCACGGTATCCAGATTGACATTCTCCACGCTCTTAAAAATATTCGCCTCAACAAAGGGATTTATCTTTTTAAGATTCGCGATCAGCTTCTTCACTTCCAGTCTTTTGGATGAGGTCGTCCCGTCAATATTACAGCTCGTACATGTATCCGTAAAATGGCAGGCGCACTGAAGAAAATGCAGATCATTGTAATCCCGCCAAAGTCGAATATCTCTTTCTCTGACTAAATATAACGGACGGATCAGCTCCATCCCCTCAAAATTGGTACTGTGTAGCTTAGGCATCATCGTCTGGATCTGTCCGCCGTAAAGCATCCCCATTAAGATTGTCTCGATCACATCATCATAATGATGTCCCAACGCGATTTTATTACATCCCAATTCCTTTGCTTTACTGTACAGATATCCCCTTCTCATCCTTGCGCACAGATAGCAGGGATTTTTTTCTATCGTATCTACCGTATCAAAGATCGTACTTTCAAAGATTGTTATCGGTATTCCCAATGCTTTCGCATTGCTTTCGATCAATTCCCGGTTATCTTTGTTATACCCGGGATCCATCACCAGAAACGTTAAGTCAAACTCAACCTGCCGGTGTCGTTTGATCTCCTGAAACAGTTTCGCCATAAGCATGGAATCCTTCCCGCCGGATATGCATACGGCGATTCGATCCCCTTCTTCAATGAGTTTATAGGTTTTGCAAGCCTTTGCAAACGGTGTAAACAACTGTTTATGGAATTTTTTTCGGATGCTTTCTTCTACTCTTTGCCGCTTCTCTTCAATGTCTTTTTCGTCCCGGATCCCGCTTCTGACATAACCGATATATCCTCCTGCCAGGCTGTAACAATCCCTGTCTTTTAACATCTCGATCGTATCATCCAGCTCACGTGACTTACGTCCGATCTCACAATAAAAGATCAATTTTTTATCCAGCGGGATCCCGGACAATTCATTGCTGTTTTCCAAATCATCTTCAAAAATACGGACAGCACCGGGGATCATTCCGTACTCTGTCAAGCCTTCATCTCTTATATCGATAAACACATAGGTATCTTCCGTCAGAGTCTTTATCTCTTCATAAGATATCTCTTTCATTAACTCCAATCCTCCAAAGCATCCCCTCGGGTCTACCTGATCACTGCCACAAAACGGCAGCTCAAAGATGATCCCCTATCGTTTGATCACACAATACCCAAGCCGATCGATGGTAATCTTTCCGTCCTCGATCTCACTGCCTGCCAATACTTCCCAGTTTTCTTTTGCCCGGATCACGGCGGACGTATCCGCAAAATTCTGCAAAAAGACATATTCTGCTGACCCATCCTCTGCCGACGATCCCGCAGCTCTTCTTGAAGTAACCTCCAAGCCGTAAGGAACACTGTCAGCCATAAGTTCTTCTGTGCTTAAGATTCCCTCTATTTTCGCATCAATACACAAACGGCTGATCAGATCATCATGGAATGCCTGATCCATATGAGCGCAGATATAATATGTCATACCCTTTCCGTATGCATGTTTTGTAAGAACCGGATAGCCCTTGTAGAAAGCATCTGCGTACGTCATCAATACCTCCGCACCGTAGCCTTCGGTCTTAACCAGTTCGCAGAGTTTGGTACAGGTATAGTTCTTTGTAAATCCCAAAGCATTTCCTTCCTTTGGTACTCCCGTATTGCTTTCCCCGTCAAAGAGCGCATCGATCTCCTCACGCCGTAAACCGTAAACATCTGTCAGATCATGCGGTGTTTCACCCATATAACAGAGATCTACACTGTTGACAATACCCGAATGATATCCGCCGATAAGTGTACCACCGCCCGCAACATATGCGCGCAGCTTTTGTGCTGTATCCTCACGGAAAGCATACAACATCGGTGCAAAAACGATCTTATATCCGGAAAGATCGGTCTTGTTGTCGATCACATCCACATCCACAGGAATCTTACGAAGTGCCGAGTAAGTTCTGTATACCTCTTCAAAAAATCCCATATCCTTATTTCTGGGACCTTTGGAAAGATTTAATGCCCAGCGGTTTTCTGTATCATAGATGATCGCCACCGGCGCATTCACGACGCTTCCCTTTACGCAGGATAGCTTCTTTAATACAGTCCCCATTTCCGCGGTCTCGCGAAATACCCTCGTATCGTTTCCGCCGTATTGATCGATCACCGATCCGTGAAACTTCTCATACCCTCCAAGGGTCGCCCTGATCTGAAAATACTGTACGGAATCGGCACCATGCGCGATAGCCTGAAGTCCCTGCGCACGAAGCAACCCCGGTTCGTCGCCGAGGTAGTGGCAGTCGTGATGGTGAAGGTCACTCCATCAGGCGCGGCGGTAGTTCCATCTGCATCGCCAACATAGTACGTAACGGTGTAATCGCCGTTGGACTGCGCAGAACCGCTGTAGCTTAC
>CALDIE010000261.1 GCA_937901625.1 uncultured Lachnospiraceae bacterium | reverse complement strand
GCCGCAAGGAGTCTGGCCGTCAGCGCTGTCTTATCTTCTGCCATACCCGTGTAATAAATATGGCCGGTATCGGTCCCGCCGGGTCCGCCTGTCACGATCTTTAAGGTATCGTCTTCGATCTCAACACTCCTCACCTTGTTCTCCGATACCATCGTAAGAAACTCATCATAGGTGATCATATCGGATGAAGCCGACTGACGGCTTACAAAGTAACTGATCAGTGTAAGCCCTAAAAGAGAGATCGCGATGATCATCAGCAGATTGCTGCCGCTTCCGCTTCCGTTTCCGCTTCCGCTTCCGCCGTTTCCGTTTCCACTCCCGCTTCCGTTTCCTCCGTTATTTCCGCCCTGGCCACCGTCATAGCGGAGATACTGTTCCTTTTTCTCTTTCTTTTTCCAAAACATATTTTTGCTTCCCTTTTTTGCTGTATATTTTTCTTCTGTATATTCTCTCCGGCACGAAATTTGTTTTTACACTGTCATGAAAATACTTTCACCGGCGCAACAGACGACAAAAGTTTGAATACTTTTGTCGTCTGCTATACATAAACACTTGCCCACAGTATCATGTTCCTCATTATACTCTTTTCCCGCAGATTATGTTGTGAAATGTCTGTGAATAATCTCCCGGGGGAAATTCTGTTTGTTCTTATCTTTATTCATATACCACGCGCACGTCGTAATTCATCTCCTTAATGCCTTCGATCGCGTAGATCAGCTGACGGATAGCCGCGCTTGTCTGCTCTTTTTCCTGATCCAGGATGCCGAACTCAACGGCATTCTGTTCCTGGCGCTCTTTTTCCGACGCGAAAAAGGACGCGTAGTCCGACATCGAGATGGGATTAAAGATACTGTTCTTCTCATCCCAGACTTCCAGTGTATCCTCTTTGATCTCGTGAGAGAGGATGCGGACCTCCGGAAGGCGGACTTCGATGACCTTGGACGTATTGTTTACCTTGACCGTCATCCCCGAAAAATCCGTACCGATCAGCATTTCACCCTGATACGCAACGATAAAGGATTTGTCGGTGATCGTCTGGCCGAGCAGTACCAGACCGTCGCCTCTGTATATCCCCGCTCCCTCGTAGCGGTAGCGGTTTGTAACGATCTCGCTGACATCGCTGATGGCGTGAGAGATCGTCACCGAATCAAATACCGGGATCGGCGTAGGCGTAGGAACCACAGCCGTGGGCACCGGCGTCGGCTGCGCCGTCGGTCTGGGCTCCGGCGTGATGACCACACGATCGCTTACCGTCCGGGTAATCTCCACACCGTCTCCGGCTTCCGCCGTTTTATTTATCCCAAGGATTTTCCTGCTCTCGGCGATCACCGCCATCAAAAGACAAAAGATCACAATGACGATGATACAGTTTGCCGGCACACGAAACCAGTCTTTTATTATCTTTTTCCAATCCTTCATCTCTCTGTCTTTACCCTCTCTGTCTCACACTTCCCTTTTATCCGCAACTTAGAAACTGCTGCCCTTACGAAAATTATTCCACCTGTGCGGTTGGAGCTTATTTATCTCCGGTTCTGATAATATGCAGGGCATATCCGTCCAGATCCACGATCTGGTTGACCATCCCTTTAATCTGTTCGATCGCGGAATCCTCCGCCCTCTGATAAAGACCGTATTCGACAGCCTGCTGCTCTTTCGCTTCCTTTGCCTCCATAACCTCGTCGAGCTCGCTTCCGGCGTCGATATGCATAAAGATCCCTTCACTCTTTTCATAGTTCACGTCGGTGATCTCATTACTGATGATCATTGGTTCCGGAAGCGTTATGTATAAGACCATTTCCTCCTCATCCATTTCCAGACCGATCTGTGAGAAATCATAGCCCGCCTTGATGACTCCGTTATACTGTATCCACATATAGTTATTGATCAGCGTAGAATCCAGGTTCATTCCGGTATGATCTTCGAGCCATCCCACCAGTGTCGGCGTATAGCGCAGCTCCAAAAGATCCGAATATTCATATTCTTCCGTTACAAGCTCTCCGGCAGCCCTGAGTTCATGGCTGATCTGCGTGATCTTTGACGTACTGCTCTGACCAAAAATCCCCGGAGAATCTTCTTTTTTCCACGGATTGATAAGGGCACCGATCTTATTTAAGAAAAACAGGGTTCCCCCCACCATAAGAACCGCCACGATCACAATGACAATGATCCATCTTACAAAGGATTCCTTTTTGCGTTCTCCCTCTTTTCTCCGGAATTCCTGAAACCTTTGGAATTCTTCAAACTCCTGCTCCTTCTTTCCCATCAACAAACCTCCACAAAGATCCGTTTTTTGAAATCCGCCCAACTCCTATTTTACTATACACCTATGCCATTTCACAAACAAAAATGGAAAAATGAGCCTACCCTTTTCAGGCAGGCTCACATACGGAACACCGATCACGTATCCGGAAGTCTATGCTTCCAAACCGCCGGATGCGAATCTGTAACTTGCTCTGCCGGGACCCTCAACGATTATCTCACAGCTGTCCGTCTCGATCCCGAGACTGTAGATATCGTTTAACAGGGGCATTACAGTCTCCTGCAAAAGACCCATCAGGACACGGCAGCCGTACTCGCCGTTGGCATTTTCGTGAAGAGCCTCGCGCATCTCGTCGGCTACAAAAACCTCACATCCTATCGTGTCGGAGAGCTCTCTTGCGTAGCGGTCAATGATCATGTCTATGAATTTTGCCTCCAGTTTGTGGTAGTTAACCACGTAGGAGAAACGCCCCAGCAGTTCATAGGCCCCACCCGCCTTGATCATATCCTCTTTGGTGATGACAGCGTAGTGATCGCTTGCTTCTTTCTCCGCTCCGTTTCCAAAGCCGATATCACGGTGCCTGCTCTCCTCTTCCTTGGCCTCACGACAGGGAGAAAAAGCACCCATACCGATAAAGAGTGTATTGCGCGTATCGATCGAATCGTTCTTCGCGTGCTTCCTGTTGGGAGTAAAGACCGCTCCCTCGATCATCGTTAAGAGCTGGTACTGAATGTTCCTGTTAACATTGTCGCCGTTGGAGGTATGGCTGGGGAAAAGCTTCTTGTCAAACTCATCCATAAAGACGATCCCCGCACCGTTGGTTTCCGCCCGGTCAAAAAGACCGTCCAGGATCTCCTCCGGATCCGGTCCGCGGTAGCCCGCCTCCGTGATCTGGGATGCATCCTTCTGATAGATCGGAAGCGCCGGTATATAGATCTTAAAGTAGTCCCGAAGCGCGCGGAAGGTTTCCGTCTTACCGCAGCCGGAGGGTGCCGCCATCAAAAGATTACAGGAAATCTGTCTCTTCTTTGAAAGGTTGCGCAGGTAGGTATATATCACCGAGACGATGTTGTGCACTCCCTCCTGACCAAGCACCTTGTCGCTGATCTCGGCGCAAAACTCGGAATAGGGAATGGATTCCAGCCAGAGCCTGATCTGCTCATCCAGGGTCATCGTCTTAAGGCGGCGTCCGCATTTCCTGTACCAGAGTCTGTTCACAGGGCGAGGCGTCGAATGTGTCCTCTCAACCTCTTCTCCCGCGAGTTCAAAACCGACGCGGCGCTGCAGGAAATCCCTGTAGGAAACAGTCTCCATCACCCCGTCACACAGATCCTTAAGCGCGTCGAGTTTTTTGTGTTCCGGCTTTTCCATGTTGCTGCATCCGTAGAACGAAAAAGTATTTTTATCCTCATCATGTCCGATAAAGAGATACACATCCATGATGCACTCATCCATTTTCTTAACAGCCTTCACATAGTCTTCCCAGCTTTTGCCGCTGAAGAATGTCTCCGCGTTCTCTTCGACCACGGTATCCCCGGAAAGCACGATCGTGTATTCCTCAATATCCTCCTCGTCGTCCTCAAAGTCCTCATCAAAAAACAGGAAGTCATCGTCATCAAACATGTCCAACTCATCCACATCATCAAAACCGGAGAACGCGCAAGGATTGTCGCTCTCTTCCGCCACGTCCGGAAACGGTACCTCGTGTTCCTTTTTAATATTGTGCAAGTGCCCCGCAAGAACATTCACCAGCCCCTGCATTGCATCCTCTCTCTGTTTTTCCTCACCGACATCTCTCTTTTTTCTTCCCATAACATCCTCCTTTTCGCTCCCCCGGAGTCATCCCCGTGAAAGCGGGTATGCGGCTGTGACCGCCGCCTGCTGTCACCTGTTTCATCTTACAACTGACACAATACCATAATTCGGACTATGGGACATTCAACACAATGTTCAATTGCACTTCATGCTTCTTCTTTCAGGCATCTCTCCAGATAATCGGCAATCGCTGCTCCGGATCGTCCACGGTTTTGCCAGACGATATCCCGGATTTTGTCACGCCCCTCCTGATAATGATCGCTGCCGATCAAATCGTCTATCTTCCTCTTAAGGTCGGGGAAATCCTTCTCCTCCAGTTTTATGCCGAGATCATCCAGTATCTGTAAACGCCATAACGGTTCATCGATCCAGGCCGCATCGTAGGGCGCCGTATCAAAACTTGTATCCGCCAGCATGACCGGTTTATCGAAGACAAGAGCGAAATCAAAGACAACGCCGGAATAATCACTGATCAGCACATCCGAACGCATCAATGATTCGAAATTGTCATTACTTTCATCCCATTCCACCTGTTCAATACCGGCATACTTTTTCTGTAAAGGATCCAGAATATGCCGTTCGGTCTTTCGGGACTGCGGGTGAGGGCGGACGATGATATGATAGCCTGTTTTGATCAGGGCATCTATGATCCCTGTTCCGAAACGGTTCAGGATCGAGCTCTCTCCCCACGAGGGTGCCAGCAATACGATATAACCCGCTTTATCTTCTTTCTTTATTTTGTTACCACCATCTTTGGAGACTCTTTTTAAGAGCTCATCCATGTACGTGCAGCCCACCACCTCAAGATTCTTGGGCTCCTCGTTTCGCATCTCTTCCAACATGCGGATATAACGTTCCTGAAAGGCGCCTGTAAGTAATACGGTATCGTAATCATCCATACCAAACATCCTATAGCCGGTCCCCTCATCCGCCGAATGCAGGATATGCACATACTTACGGACATTTTTCGATCGTTTCCACTGATAAACTTCCAGCCCGGGCGTCGTTGCCAGGCAGACATCCGCCTTCATCAGATTTAACTTTGCATAAGCCCGGTTATCACTGCCGATAAAAGACGGATGTATGTGTTCGAAAGTCTGTTCAAGTACGGGGTCCTTTTCGTCCATTGTGTAGTAGTCACACTCGATCCCGCGCTTTTCGAGTTCTTCGCATACCGCCCTGAAACTGTTCCAGTATCTTCCGTCCTCGCCAAAAATAACGACCGGCTTATTTTCATCTCTCACATCCGCTTTCGCGTTTCCGCCATGCATCCGGAAACGCAAATTGATCCATAACTTTTGCATAAAGAAGTATAATGTGGAGATCACGCCGATCATTGCCGCAAATAACATGCTTCCTGTTCCCGGATCTATATAGAGGTATACTTTAAACATAACCACTCTCCTGGTGTCTTTTCATTTTTTTCAACACTTCGCTCCCTGAAGATATCTAGCGTATCTCCACCCAGTTTTCTTTCACAAAGATATTATCCCTTACATGATAAACAGGAGCGCCTGCCGGTTCAAAAACATTTCCGTCCGAAAGGTTGAATTCCTTCCCCCAGAAGACATCGATACCATCCGCTTTTCCGTCCATCGAGATCTTCTGCCCCGTAAAAGGATTGTGCGGATCCTCAACCACTCCTTCCAAAGCGATGGCGGGCGTATCTGCATTCGTCATGAAACACGTATCGATCCCGAATCCCCTGCTGTCAAAGTCCTTGACCATAAGCAGCGCATTGGCCGTTTCAGCGTCTATCGTGTCCATGTCATACAGACAGTCAAACTGCTTTAATTCCCTGCCATGATCGGAGACGATGATGATACGTGTATTGTCATAGACTCCTTCTTCCTTTAAATATTCCAGCCACTCCGCAAAACGAAGCAGCATGGCGACGTTGACATGATAGTATTCAGCCGACCATTCCACGCCGTTGTTCATATCGAGACAGAAATCATTTAAGATCTTTTCCGTATTCTCCGGATCCGGATCGTTTACGATATAACGCCTTACAGCCTCCACATCCCGCAGGTGTCTTTCCTTTTCAAAAGAATACGGATCGTTGTCGATCAGATCCACCAAACGGTAGTCCGGGAGCTGCAGATAGGACGGATCGTGACTAATAAGGTTTACGTACATGATGAGTTCACCGGTGTCATCATCGCGGATCACCGTATGTTCCTTTAACTGCTCCATGGCATTGTATTCAACCACGAGGTCCTCATTGTACCAGGTAGTCCGGCCGGAACCGGTTATATAATTGGCTTCATCATAAA
>CALDIE010000260.1 GCA_937901625.1 uncultured Lachnospiraceae bacterium | reverse complement strand
GATCTACACTCTTTCCCTACACGACGCTCTTCCAATCTGCCTTAAAAGAACTGTGTCGCAAAATGACGGACAAAAATTTGCTCGAAGCGACTTTTGGCATGGACGGAACGGAGATCAATGCTGCCGGACCGTTTGTGCCAAAGGAAAAACAAAACGAATTACTGCAAATATTGGATGAAATACAGAAAGAGGATTATCTTGTACTTTCCGGAAGTGTAGCTCCCGGAATGGATAAGGATTTTTATGCGCGGATCTGTCAAAGGATGGAAGAGAGAGGCGTACCCGTGGTAGTGGATGCAGGAGGAGAAACACTGCGAAGGGCGCTTCCTTTTCATCCTTTTTTGATTAAACCAAACCGCCAGGAGCTGGAGGAATACTACGGGGTATCGCTTGGAAACAGGGAAGAGATAAAGGAATATGCCAAAAGATTGATAGCGGAAGGCGCCAAAAATGTGATGGTTTCCTTAGGAGCCGGGGGAGCGGTTTTACTGACCAGAAAGGGAGATGTTTACGACAGGAAAACGATTCCCGGGGATGTGATCCAAACGGTAGGCTCCGGAGATTCCATGATCGCCGGGTTTTTATATTCCCTTGCGGAGAAAAAAGATCCGGAGGAAGCATTTGCGTATGCGATGGCTGCCGGTATGGCTGCAGCGTTTTCGGAAGGATTACCCAAAAAGCGATCGATCGAAGAGATGTATTCAAAAATATATTTACCGGAAGCGTAAGAGGGATTGATAATGGAGATTTTTGTCGGGAAAAAAGTATATGCGGGAGTAGCACTCGGACCTGTTCGTCTGTACCGGAAAGGAGGAGCTAAGGTTCAACGTTTTAAGGTGTCGGATACGGAGAGAGAGTTACAACGATTTCGGGATACGGTTGTAAAGTCTCTTGAGCAGATGGATGGGCTGGCAAAAAAAACCAAATCGGAGATCGGAGAATCGGAGGCGGAGATCTTTCTGGCTCAGAGAATGATCGCCGAGGATGAATACTTAAAAAGCCGGATCGAAGATAAGATCAGGACAGAGGGTGTGAACGCGGAATACGCAGTTTCCGTAACGGGGAAGGAATTGTATGAGCATTATGAGAGTATGGAGGATGCTTATATCCGGGAAAGGGCGTCGGATATAAAAGACGTTACGGAAAAGTGGGTCGATCTCTTGATAGGAAAGCATCAGGAAACGCTTACTCATGAAAAAGAAATACTTTTGGCTGACGAGATCAGTCCCGCGGAAATGATGGGGATCGACCGGAAGAAGATACTTGCGATCGTCACAACGGGCGGCGCCATATATTCTCATATGGCGATATTGGCGGCTTCCATGGAAATACCGACCATTGTCGGTGCCGCGATCGATATCAGAGACGATATGGAAGGGAAAATGGCTTTGGTCGATGCAAAAGAGGGAAAAATATACCTTTCTCCCGATGCCGGATTGATCCGTCAAAAAGAGACAGAGGCGGAAGAGGAGAAGCAAAAAAGGATCGCGTTGGAAATGATGAAAGGGGTACCTGCCGTGACAAAGTACGGAAGGAGGATAGCCCTTTATGCCAATATTTCCGGGGAGGGAGATCTTTCGTCGGTAGAAAGAAACGATGCGGAAGGGATAGGGTTGTTTCGGACGGAATTCCTCTACATGGGGAGAAAAGATCTGCCGTCTGAAGAAGAACAGGTGGAAGTATACCGTCGGGTAGCCCTTACCATGAAAGATAAAAAAGTAATAATCCGAACGATGGATATCGGGTCGGATAAAGAAGCGCTGTCCCTTACGTTGCCGAAAGAGGACAACCCTGCGATGGGGATGAGGGCGATCCGTATCTGCTTAACAAATACGGAGTTATTTAAAATACAGTTACGCGCGGTCTTAAGAGCGGGAGTATACGGTAATCTTTCAGTAATGTTTCCGATGATCACTTCGACGGAGGAGGTAAGGCAAAGCAAGGAAATCCTCATGCAGGCAAAAGAGGAGCTGCGAAGAGAAAATCTCCCTTTTGCCGAAGAAATGGAAACGGGGATCATGGTGGAGACGCCGGCAGCGATGATGATCGCTGATGAGCTTGCGAAAGAAGTGAATTTTTTCAGTGTTGGTACCAATGATCTGACACAGTATATGCTTGCTGTTGACCGGCAGAATCCCGCATTGGACAGGTTTTATGACGCACACCACCCGGCCGTGTTAAAAGCCCTTGAGAGGATTGCGGAGTGCGGAACCCAAGCCGGTATACCGGTCGGCATCTGCGGGGAACTGGCGGCGGATCACAGTATGACAAAGAGCCTGATCGAGATGGGATATACGGAGTTTTCCGTATCTTCCGAACATATATTGGAACTTCGGGCGCTTATACGGGAGTTAGATATCTGATGTCATAAAGGGCGGAAAAGCCGTTTTGCGCAACAGTTGGAAAAGAGATTTGAGCAATGGATGGAAAGTATTGACAAAACTTTGCCTAATTGATATGCTAGAGCCCATAGAACAACCGATTGCGCATCACTCGATCTTAAAGTGGCTTAAAAACATATCCACGGATCGGTTGTAGAGTGTTTGTATTCTGTAAACAGGCGGAAAACGGAGGACGATATGACGATTGAGGAGAAAAATCTGAAGATCGGCGCAAAAGATAACGGCAACGTAACGATAGCGGATATAGCTGAGGCTCTTGGTATTTCCAAGACAACCGTGTCCAGATCCATATCCGGTAAGGGGCGGATCAGTGACGCGACCAGACAGAAAGTACTGGATTATATACAGCAGTACAATTATAAGCCAAACCCTTATGCCAAGGGATTGGCACAGTCGAGAACCTATAATATCGGCTGGGTTGTTCCGGGGGATTCATCAATGACATCGCTTCCCTTTTTTCAGCGCTGTATGCTGGGAGTCGGAGAAGCCGCCACGGCAGAGGATTACGATATCCTTTTATCCAGCGTGTTGGGGGATGATATTTCCGCATTGGAGAGAGCGGTCGGTAATCATAAAGTAGACGGATTTATCCTTGCGAGAACACTTCAAAACGACCCCTGTATCGCCTGCCTTAAGGAGAGCGGTCTTCCTTTTGTTGTCATCGGCAGCACGGAGGAAGAGGGCGTTGTTCAGATCGATAACGACCATGTAAAGGCCTGCGCGGAGCTGACGTCCATCCTGATCATGAAGGGTGTAAGACGTGTCGCGTATGTAGGCGGAAACAGTAACCATGTGGTAAACATAACCCGAAGACAGGGTTTCGAAAAGGGAATAGAGATCGTTGCGCAAAAACCGGAGAAGATCCTGATCTATGTGGACAACGATACATCCATAGAAGTTGAGAGAGCTACGGAAGATGCCATGCGTTCGGGAATTGACTGTATTATCTGTTCGGACGACAGGATCACACACGATGTGCTCGAGGCGCTTAAGAGAAACAATTACAGCGTACCGGAAGATGTTAAGGTAGCATCGTTTTATAACAGCGAGCTGCTAAGCAGCCATCAGCCGCCGATCACCGCGCTCCAGTATGATCCGAAGGAACTGGGAAGGGTGGCCTGCCGGATCCTTCTGGATATAATAGAGGGTGAGGAATTCCCCGTAAAGACATTATTAAGTTATGAAGTTGTCCTCAAAGGGTCAACGGTGTAGGACGGCATCCCAATTGCCGTCCTTTATTTTTGGTTAAATGAAAAGAAACGCCAAAGGTCGGGGTTTCTTTTGCTGACGGAATCGGGATCCGGCGGTGCTTTTTTGGCGCGCCTTAAACGGGCATCCCCGACACTTTCCCGAACGATCAGATCAGGACGAAGCAACGTCTTGCAAACCGGTACCTGATTGGTCATGGAATAGAGGCTGTAATAGGCGCTTTTCCCCAGTTCCGTACGATCCTGACGTATGGTGGTCAGAGCCGGCTGCAGCCGGGCGGCGATGGGGATATCATCGAAACCGATAACCGATACATCCTCAGGCACGGAATATCCCAGCGCGCGGCAGCATTCGTATACGCCGCAGGCAATATCATCATCACCGCATAAGATCGCGGTGACTCCCCTTGAAAGAAAGCCCGGAACGTGATATTTTGCGGTCTCCGCGACGAAATAGCCGTAAACCGCGATCTCCGGATCGAGAGTTAAACCTTGTGAGGTCATACTGTAAAGATAGGCTCTCATACGCTCATCGGAAATAGTGGAACCATAGGAACCGTTCAGAAAGGCGATCTTTTTATGCCCTTTTGATACCAGAAAACGGATGGCACTGTCGATCCCCTCCCGGGAGTCGGTGCCGATGGAGGCTACTTTCGGGTTTCTGGGTACATAGTTATCCAAAAGGATGGTAGGGACGGTGGTAGTGGAAAACTGTTCCATCCAAGGGTCGGCTAAAGAGAGCCCGAGATGATAACCGCCACTGTATTTTTCGGACATCATAAAAGCATCGTAGGGATGCTCCCTTTGAAACTCTTCGCTTAAAGGGATCAGATCGACTCGCCAGTTTTCCGCTGCGGCTGCTTTTCTAAATCCCATCACAATGTCATATCCGAAATCTTCCCTGTTTTCATACAGAAGATTGGAAACAAAGATCGCAAGAGCGCGGTTTTCCTTTTTAAGTGCCTTTCGATTGATATACCCGATCTCTACCGCGGTATCCAGAATCTGTTTTCGCAATTCATCGCTGATATCCGGTCTGTTGTTAAGCCCCTTGGATACGGTTCCGAGGGATATGTTCAGTATATCGGCGATATCCTGCATATTTGCCATAAGTAACCTCTGCTATTCTTTTTTTATTTTCGAATGTCGTCATTATATCACATATCGGATGATTGAAAAGTCAAAAAACGAAAGTTAACGAAAATCAAATAGAATTTTCTCGAAAGTTTTCGAAAATTTCAGTTGACAAGATACAATGTTTGATTTAACCTATACTCAGAAAGAAGCGAAAGTTTTCGAAAGTTTATAAAAAGGAAGGACGGAATGAAAAGAAAAGGGAGAGGAAAAAACGCTCTGTTGTCGTTATGTTTTGCTTTGACTCTGGCTGCATGCGCAAAAGGACAGATGACCGGTGATGGGATGGGTGTACGGACCGGGCAGACAGAGCCGGTTTTGCACCCGGATCAAAACGAAGTGACCGGGCAGACGGATCCGGTTGAACAGACAGAGGTGCCCCAGATCAATGCGGCTATGGAGCAGATGCGCATCCTGGCAGAGGATCTTAACATAAAAGAGATGCCCTTAAATTACGGGACAACATATGAAGTCTTTGTCTATTCTTTCTATGACAGCGACGGTGACGGGATCGGAGATCTGGAGGGAGTTATCCAAAAGCTCGACTATATCAATGACGGAGAAGACGGAAAGGGAGAGGATCTTGAGGTAAATGCCATATGGTTAATGCCGGTATTCGCATCCCCCACCTACCATAAATATGATGTGACGGATTACCTTGCGATCGATGAGCAATACGGAACTGTGGAGGATCTGAAGCGCCTGATCGAGGCTGCCCATGAAAGAGGCGTGAGGGTGATCCTGGACATGCCGATCAATCATACTTCATCGGAACATCCGTGGTTTAGAGAAGCCTGTGAGTATCTGGAGAGTCTGGATGATACGGAAGTACCGGACGCGACGGTATGTCCGTATGTTGATTATTATCATTTTACGGAAAGTGTTTCGGGCGGATACAGCGCTCTTAACGATCGCTGGTATTACGAGGCGCAGTTTTGGTCCGGCATGCCGGATCTGAACCTCGACAGCAAGGCGGTTCGGGAGGAGATCAGAAACATTTTCAGGTACTGGCTGGAGTGCGGTGCGGACGGGTTCAGACTGGATGCGGTGACATCCTACTACACGGGCTCAAATGGTTCGAATACGGAGTTTATGGTCTGGGTAAACGAAACGGTTAAAGAGATCCGTCAGGATGCCTACATCGTCGGAGAAGCATGGACGGACCAGAACACATACGCATCCTTTTATGCTTCCGGAGTTGACTCGTTCTTTGACTTTGCCTTTGCGGGAAACGACGGCTATATAGCCAAGGCTGTGAAGGGGTCGATCACGGCAGAGAGTCTGGTCGAAAAAATGGAAGAGGAAGAACAACTGTACCGTTCTTACTCCCAAACAGCCGTCAATGCGCCTTTTTATACCAATCACGACATGGCCAGAAGTACGGGTTACTATACGGATGATGAAGAGCAGACGAAATTGGCCGGCGGATTAAATCTTTTAATGACTGGAAATGCCTTTCTTTATTACGGAGAAGAGATCGGTATGAAGGGATCGGGTGCCGATGAAAATAAGAGGGCACCGATGTACTGGAGTGTTACGGACGATACGGGAATATGTGCCGGACCTCCCGATATGGGGAATGTCCGTATGGTATTTTCCCCGCAGGATGAACAGTCTGAGGATCCATTTTCGATATGGAATTATTTTAAGACAGCTATACGTATACGGAATGCTTTTCCGGTTATCGCAAGCGGCAGCACGTATCCTGTTCATGAGATGTGCGGTGAAACATACGCGACGTTCATAAGAAGGTCGGATACAGAGTATGAGAGCGTACTGATCGTGATCAATACGGGAGAGGAAGCCGTACAGGTGGCTTTTGACGGTGAGGGATGCGGCTACACACATATGGCAGCGGTGCTGCTTACGGGGAGCGATACGGTAACGGCAGACAAAGATGTGATCGAAATCCCCGGACGGGGGATCGCAGTGATGATCAGAGAGGAGTAAAAACATGAATCTGGCGGCAATCTATCATCGGACTTCAAATCAATATTGCTATCCGTCAAATGAGGAGGAACTGATCGTCAATATTAAAACAGGGTATGATGTGGAACGTGTATTTCTGTACCATGGAGACCCATATGAAGCCGGCATTATGGGAGGTGAAGGAAGATGGACCGGAGTAAGAGAAGAGATCGTCTATAAAAAAAGACTGGAACATCAGCTTTGGTGGACGACCACTCTTCGTCCGCGTTACAGAAGAAACAAATACTATTTTGAACTGCAGGGCAAAACGGAAACCGTCTATTACTTTGAAGACGGATTTTATACCAAAGAGGAAATGGATAGATCCGGAAAGGAATTGTCCTATTTTATCTTTCCGTGGATGAATTCCGTCGATATAAACCGCCCGCCCGCCTGGGTGAATGATACGATCTGGTACCAGATTTTTCCGGAGCGGTTTTGCAAGGGTGATCCCTCTATCGACCCGGACGGTGTGAAGGAATGGAAGTGTGAAAAGATCACGGGGTATAATGATCATTACGGTGGGGATCTTAAGGGGATCCTGGATAAGCTCGATTACTTCAAAGACCTTGGGATCAATGGATTGTATTTAACTCCTGTCTTTGAGGCGGATTCCAATCATAAGTACAACACCAGAAACTACCGGAAGGTGGATCCGCATTTCGGGACGAACGAACTGCTTCGGAAGCTTTCGGATGAGGCACACAAAAGAGGGATCCGGATCATGCTGGACGGTGTATTTAATCATACCGGTACGGATATTTTCTTCTGGAAGGATGTGCTGGCAAAGGGAAGGGATTCCGAGTACTTTGACTGGTACATGATCAACACCTGGCCGATCGAGCAGGGGAGAGATACAAGGGATGGAAGATACTATTCCTTTGCGTTTGAAGAATCCATGCCCAAGCTTAATACGAATCATCCGGGTGTCAGGAAATACCTTCTGGATACGGTGGCATTCTGGATCACGGAGTTTGATATCGACGGTTTGCGGCTGGACGTTGGAAATGAGGTTTCTCATTTGTTTTTAAAAGAATTAAGAAGCATGACGGCAGAGATGAAACCGGACTTTTACCTTTTGGGAGAGATCTGGCACGACGCGATCGAATGGCTTAAGGGAGATGAGTATGATTCTGTTATGAATTATCCGCTTTCAACGGTCATTTCCAATTTCTGGGTATATCCGGAATGGAAAAAGATCCGCTTTGAGCAGGGGGTAAATCAGAGTTTTACTACGTATATGCAGCAAAACAATGATGTCATGTTTAATCTTCTGGATTCACACGACACCAATCGACTGATCGATAAAGTCGGAGACATAGATATCTTTTATCAGCAGCTGGCAGTTTTGTATACCATGCCGGGAAGCCCCTGTATCTTTTACGGTACGGAGATTGCCATGGAAGGAGGACATGATCCGGATTGCAGACGCTGCATGCCGTGGGATGAGATAGGGACCGGAAAGTACGATGAGAGGATCGGAGAGATCAAAAAACTGATCGCTTTGAGAAGAACGGAAGCACCGGCAAGAAGCCGTAATTTCCACTTTCCGAACGAGTATGAGGAGGACCGTCTGGTCGAATACATAAAACTCTCGGACAAAGACAGGAGCATCAAGGTACTGCTTAACTGCAGCAAAGAGAGCGTAGTCTTACATGAGATAAAAAACAGTGACATTCTCTACAGCAGGAAAGTAAAGGGTGGTAAGATCCTGCCGAAAGGTATCCTGATCTATCGGATTTAAGAGAAGGGAAGGAATAAGAAGTATGGATGCAAATACAAGAAAAGCAGGAATCTTGCTGCCGGTTTTCAGCCTGCCCGGGGAGTACGGGATCGGATGTTTTTCCGAAGAGGCATACCGTTTTGTGGATTTTCTGGTCGAAGCCAGGCAATCCTTTTGGCAGATCCTTCCGCTTGGACCGACCGGTTTCGGGGATTCGCCGTACCAGACATTCTCATCCTTTGCGGGAAATCCCTACATGATCGATTTTAAGGAACTGATTAAAGAAGGTCTGCTTTCGGAGAAAGAGTGCGGGGATTTAAAGAGTACGTCGCTTGACGCGGTTGATTACGAAAGGCTTGGAAAGTACCACAAAAAGACATTAAGAAAAGCGTTTAAACGCTTTGACGGTATGGAAAGCGCGGAAATGAAAGCATTCCTTTCAGAAAACACTTATTGGCTCGATGGCTATGCGTTCTTTATGGCGCTAAAAGGGCTGTTTGAAGGAAAGAGCCATAACCTGTGGCCGGAGGAGATAAAGATCCGGAATGAGGAAGGTCTTTTAAAATATAAAAAAGATCTTAAAGAAGAATGCGATTATTATCGCTTTGAGCAGTTTGTCTTTGACAGACAGTGGAGAAAACTGAAAAACTACGCGAATAAAAAGGGAATCTCCATAATCGGTGATATACCGATCTATGTGGCGGCAGACAGCGCGGATGTCTGGAGCTGGCCGGAACTCTTCGAACTGGACGACAACGGAAATCCTGCCCGTGTGGCGGGATGTCCACCGGACGGATTTTCTCCCAAAGGACAGTTGTGGGGGAATCCGCTCTATCGTTGGGACAAACATAAACAGTCCGGATTTATCTGGTGGAAGGAAAGGATGCGTAAGTGCGAGAAACTCTACGATGTGATCCGGATCGATCATTTCAGGGGATTTGATGAGTATTACGCCGTTTCGGCAAACGCGCAGGATGCGGTGGACGGAAAATGGGAGAAGGGACCCGGAATGGCTCTCTTTGAAGCGCTTAAGGATGTGCCGGGTGATAAAGGGATCATTGCTGAGGACCTTGGATTTGTGACGGATTCTGTCAGAAAACTGGTGCATGATACGGGATTTCCGAACATGAAGATCATGGAATTTGCTTTTTATGACGATCCGGACGGAACTCTCAATTTAAGCATTACAGAAGGTAAGATTAATAAGATTTCAATCTCAGGTAATGAAAAAACCAAAGAATATGTTATCGAACGTAATATTATGACAGAACCCGGAAGTGTATATAATGAAAATCAAATGAAACAAGATTTGGTCAGGTTATATTCAACACAGGCTTTTAAGGATGTAAATAGAACAATTGAACCGACAGAAGATGATCCTGATAAGTTTGATGTAACAATTGAATTAAAAGAACAGAGAACTGCATCTGTTTCAGTCGGTGGTGGTTTGGACTCTGCAACAGGTGTTTTTGGCTCGGTAGGTATTTCAGATAATAACTTTAGAGGATTAAACCAAAGAGTTTCATTAACAGGTATGGTAGGTTCAGGTGTTTTGATGAGTGATTCGTCAATTAAAGACCATATGAATTATCAAGCAGAATTAAGCTTTTTTGAACAGCATTTTTTGAATGCGGATAATTCTTTAATGAGTAAATTGTATTACCGTGAATTGGGAAGTTATCAAATACCGTTAGCACTGGAAAGAAGAATAGGCATAGAAGGTACGATTGC
>CALDIE010000259.1 GCA_937901625.1 uncultured Lachnospiraceae bacterium | reverse complement strand
ATCTTGCCCAGGAGAATTATCTGATATTCAATAACTATTGGGGAAATTTCAGAGGGATCGACTGGATCGTTACCTTTAAGACCTTCTTTACCGTATTAAAGGATGATTTCTTAAGGTTCTTATTCGGGGCGGGACCGGATGAATTCTATGAAATTGTGATGCACTATTTTAAGGATGAGGTAAACAGCTACTACACAAAGATCATTAACTGCGCCCACAATGAATGGCTCAATATGCTGGTGACGGAGGGCGTGATCGGCGTGGTCACATATATCGGCTTATTCGTGACGGTATTTATGCGCGGAGCGAAGATCGCGAAAGAAGATGACAGATCGATTCCTTTCATGGCTTCCGTAGCAGCATACACGGGACACAATTTCTTCTGCTATCAGCAGTGCATCTGTACCCCGATCATCTTCTTAATGATGGGGATCCTGGTAAGCCTTGCGCATAAAAGAGCGCCGGGAAACGAAAAATAAATTTCTGTTGACACAGCTCCCCGTGTTATGGTAGCATATGCAATCGGAGGGAAAAACTCTTTTTTTTGTGCTGTAAACCGTGTCAAGGGCGGACGCGCTTAATCCCACTCGTTATACAGCATTCGGATCTCTCCGACAGAACATATGAAAATTAGGATATTATTACCCGGAGGTAAGAATTATGCGTACAAGAATTACACTGGCATGTACAGAGTGCAAGCGTCGTAATTATGACACGACCAAGGATAAGAAGACTCATCCCGATCGTATGGAAACCAAGAAATATTGCAAGTTCTGCAAGGCTCATACATTACACAAGGAGACCAAGTAAGCTCTTGCCGGAAAAGGAGTGGTTATGGCAGAAAAAGGTGATAATGCTAAGCAAAAGACCAAGAAACCCAGTTTTTTCAAAGGTCTGAAGACTGAGTACAAAAAGATTACCTGGCCGGACAAGACGTCGACGGCAAAACAGACGACGGCTGTTGTTGTTGTGGCAACCGTATTGTCTTTGCTGATCGCTTTGCTGGATTTTCTCATCCAGTATGGTGTGGATTGGTTGACGACTATTTAACATCGGACAAGGAGCAGGGTAAATGGCAGATAAGAAAAGTGGAAAAGTAAAGCGTCTGGCGGAGCTCCAAAGCATCTTATCGGGTGTGGAAGAGCAGAGTGAGATCCAGAAGCCGACCAAGAAAGCGTCTCCGGAAGAGTTACTTGAGCTGATGGGCGAGTACGATATCGGTCAGAGCGAAAACAAGAGCGGACGCGGTATGGGCTGGTATGCCGTTCATACGTATTCCGGATACGAGAAGAAAGTTAAGATGAACATCGAAAAGACCGTTGAGAACCGCCATCTTCAGGACAAGATCCTGGAGGTTCGTGTACCGATGCAGTCTGTGGTGGAAGTGGGTAAGTCCGGCAAGAAGTCGGTTGACCATAAACTCCTGCCGGGGTATGTGTTGATCCACATGGACGCGGATGACAATGACGCATGGTATGTGGTTCGTAACACCCGCGGTGTGACCGGTTTTGTAGGTCCCGGAAGCAAACCTGTTCCGTTGGACGAGATGGAAGTCAGATCTCTTGAAAAAGAGAAGGCAGTCGAGGCGGACTTTGCAGTGGGCGACGAAGTGATGGTTGTCGACGGAGCATGGAAGGATACCAGGGGTATCGTTAACCGCATCGATGAAAACAAGCAGACCGCTACGATCACGGTAGAAATGTTCGGCCGTGAGACACCGGTCGAGATCAGCTTTTCGCAGGTTAAGAAAGTTGATTGATCAAGCAAAAGCATGAACGGGTGTATCCCGTGCTGCTGTGGGAGCGATGGGACAGTCTCATTGCGCCACTACCACAATATATAAGGAGGAAGCCAAAATGGCAAAGAAAGTTACAGGCTACATTAAGTTACAGATTCCCGCCGGGAAAGCAACGCCGGCACCCCCCGTTGGTCCTGCATTGGGTCAGCACGGTGTCAACATCGTTGAATTCACAAAGCAGTTCAACGCAAGAACCGCTGACAAGGGTGATCTGATCATCCCCGTTGTCATCACTGTATACGCAGATAAGAGTTTCAGTTTCATTACCAAGACTCCCCCTGCAGCAGTCCTGATCAAGAAGGCTTGCAACATTAAGTCCGGATCCGGAGTTCCCAACAAGAACAAGGTCGCAAAGTTGACCAAGGCACAGCTTCAGCAGATCGCTGAGACAAAGATGCCGGATCTCAACGCCGCGAATCTTGAGGCTGCTATGTCCATGATCGCCGGAACAGCGAGAAGCATGGGTGTTACTGTAGAGGAATAAATCGCATAGAGTGGAAGAGAAAACTCGTTAGAACCACAAGGAGGTTAATGGAATGAAGCACGGAAAGAAATACAATGCTGCGATCAAGGAATTCGATCGCGCAACTTATTATGAGGCAGATGAAGCGATCGCAATGGTAAAGAAGACCGCGACCGCAAAGTTTGATGAGACGGTGGAAGTTCACATTCGTACCGGTTGTGATGGACGTCACGCAGAGCAGCAGATCAGAGGCGCTGTAGTACTTCCGAACGGAACCGGTAAGACCGTTAAGGTTCTGGTATTTGCCAAGGGCGACAAGATCAACGAGGCAGAGGCAGCAGGCGCTGATTTCGTTGGCGGAGAGGAACTGATCCCGAAGATCCAGAACGAAGGATGGCTGGATTTTGATGTTGTTGTTGCAACCCCTGATATGATGGGTGTTGTAGGTCGTCTCGGTAAGGTTTTGGGACCTAAGGGATTGATGCCCAACCCCAAGGCAGGTACCGTAACGATGGATGTCACCAAGGCTATCAACGATATCAAAGCCGGTAAGATCGAGTATCGTTTGGATAAGAGCAACATCATTCACTGCCCGATCGGAAAGGCATCCTTTACCGAGGAGCAGTTGAAGCAGAACTTCCAGACATTGATGGACGCGATCGCAAAGGCTAAGCCCAGCACATTGAAGGGTCAGTACTTAAAGAGCGTAACACTGGCCACAACGATGGGACCCGGCGTACGCGTTAGCACCGCTAAGTTCTGATGAACGCTCAACATAATTTTATGGTGTAAACGGATTTCTCCCGGGTGATGCATCCGGGGGATATTCTGAATACATAGTGTAAGAAAATAATTCATTCACTACGGCGAGGCTTTCTGATGCAGCAGATGAGCATCTGAACAAGTCAATTGTGAAGATTTATTTTTGAACAGATCCTTAGGTAGAGGGAAACATCAAGGAGGTAAGTATGAAAAAAGTTAAGAGGAGAGGGCTTGCAGGGATTCTTGCAATGATCGGTATGGCCATGATGCTGGTAACCGCTTGTGGCGCGAAAACAGCGGATTCCATCGAGGTATCCGACAAGAAGATTACACTGTTTGTAGGTGAGACTGCAGACATTGACATTGAAAACTATGACGATCTCGGAAAGATTACTTTGGAGTACGAAGTAGACGATGACGATATCGTTGAAATTACGGATGAATATAAGGATGGATTTACCATCGAAGCACTGGAAGCCGGCAAGACAGTGATCGTTGTCAGCGGCGGAAAGTATGATGATGTAGAGATCAAGGTAACGGTTAAGGAAGAGGAGCCTGTGGCAACGGAGGAACCCGAGGCAACAGAAGAGCCTGCCGTTTCCGGTACTTCTGAGACAGAGATCATTTTCGCGGAGAGATCGATCGATCTGGATTACAGTGAGTATAAGTATCAGTATATTGAAAATTGGGATAGTACATGGCCGGAAGTAAGAGTATATTCCACCGATGAAGATATCCTGTACGCTACATGGTTTGACGATGGAAGCATCGGTCTATCCAACTATGGTGTAGGCGATGTTGTTGTAAAGGTAGAGGCAGACGGATTCCCGACCGCTCAGTTTACCGTACACTGTACAAATAACGCGCAGAGCGGTTCGAGCAGCGATGGTACCGCAACTCTGTATGAGACCTTTTCATCTGATTATTGGGAGTTAAGTCCTTTGGACGGATTCTCATTTGCCGATCAGAATTCCGACGGAACCGTTCTCTGGTATACAAGTGATTCCGGATCTGAGTACTGGGTATATGGTGATTTGTCGGCTGATATGTACTACTATCTGCATCCCGATGAGACACCCAGTGATTTCGATTTTGATTATGAAGGATTTGAGTTTGAACCTGTAGAGATCGGAACCGCTCCTAACGGAAATGTCCTTTACATGGCTGAGAGGATCAGCCCGAATGATCAGTACGGAGAGACGGATATGTTCTATATCTTCTTCCCGTATGATGACGACTATGGTACCACCGACTACGTAGTAGTTGAGTTTGAGCGCGGTATTGTACGCGGATGGTCCGAGGCTGATTATCGCGATGCGGCCGGAACGATCTTTAACTATTAATCTGTTGAATGCATAAAGCCGTATATGTAAAACAGCAGGAGCACAGATGAAATGAAGAATGACCCGCTGAAGGCAGAAGACTTCGGCGGGTTTTTTCGTGGACACATCGTGTTGTTTTGTGGTATAGTAATTAAAGTTATGTAAACAAAATGATCACGATCCGCGCAATAGCGATACCTGTTCGTTTTTTTGCGGGTCACAATTATGAGCCTGACATCATCATGTGTGTAGAAAGAAGGATGGATGGGATATGAGCCGACCGGAGAGAGGGAGGATCTATCATAAAACCGAATATCCGCTCAGACGGGGAACAAAGCATCTGAAAAGAAGCAGGAGGAGAGTGTATCTTACAAATCTTCTTGTTCTTTTTGGTGTTCTTCTGGTGCTGGAAGCGTTGGCCGGGTTCCTTATGAATATCCATCTTAAAAATGCGGATACTACCGCCGGTCCCGTGTCCGGATCGCTTGACGCGGGGCGGGAGGTGATCGAGTGCAGGATCGATGAGGGATCCTTTTACCTGACCTACTATGAGATCGGCGAGGGACCGGAAGAAGTGGATACGCAAATGTACGGCGCCGGAAACGGTGAGGACGGGAGCATTGTAGGGGATGCGACGTACGGTTCCTCATCTACGGAAAAGACAACGGATCTGGTTGCTGCTTATGAAAGAGCGGCAAGTATTTCAGGCAACAAAGTATATACGATCATTCCGAATGAAAGCGGCAAAGTGACGATGGGGTTTGCAGGAGATATCCTCTTTGACCCGGGGTATGCGGTATTTAATTCCTACCGGCAGAGAGGATCGAGGCTTGAATCGGTGATTTCCGAGGATCTTCTGGCAAAGATGCGCGGCGTGGATATCATGATGATCAATAATGAATTTCCGTATTCCGACAGGGGAACGGCACAGCCCAATAAGACCTTTACCTTCCGGGCGGCCACTTCCTCGGCACCCATCCTTCAGGAGATGGGAGTGGATATCGTTTCTCTGGCAAATAATCATACCTTTGATTATGGAGAAACGGCTTTTCTGGATACGATGGATACCTTGGATGGGATAGGCATGCCCTATGTCGGCGCCGGACACAACCTTGAGGAAGCCATGGAACCTGCTTACTATGTGGCGGGAGATATGGTGATCGGGATCGTGGCGGCAACACAGATCGAACGCATCAACTATCCGAATACGAGAGGCGCTACGCAGACGAGTCCCGGAGTTCTAAGATGCTTTCCGAGTACGGAACAGGTGACGGAGGCGATCCGAACGGCAAAGGAAAACAGTGATTTTGTGATCCTGTTTGTTCATTGGGGGACAGAGAGTGTAGTCGGGATCGACCGGCATCAGATCGCGCAGGCACCGCAGTTTGCAGCGGCCGGCGCGGATATCATCATCGGAGCGCATCCGCATATACTGCAGCAGATCGGATATGTGGATGGTGTGCCCGTGGTTTACAGCCTGGGTAATTTCTGGTTCAATTCACGCACGCTTAATACCTGTATGGTGGAACTTACATTGGAAAACGGGGAATTATCTTCCCTGCAATTCGTTCCCTGTCTGCAATCGGGATGCTCGGTATCACTTATGCATGATGACAAAGCACTTGATCTGATCCGCTATATGCGATCGATCTCTCCGACGGCCGTGATCGATGACGAAGGCTATGTATCGCCGAAGTGAAGTAAAAGCCTTTTTCGGGAGCTGGAGGAAAGGATATGAAAAAAAGAGAGGTAAGACATGCTTAGATTGGTTCTTTCGGTACTCATTTCTATACCAACGATTATCATCCTTTTGTGGACAGCCAGAGATTGCCGGCTTCATGAGGATAAATATTCGGAGGAAGAACGCTACGCATTTGCAAGACGGATGGTGGACGTTGTAAAGAAAAAGAGCAGGGTCACGACCGTTGTGTACGGCGTGGAGAATCTTCCGGTAAATGGCGGTTATGTGATGTATGCCAACCACCAGGGGAAATATGATTCCCTCGGTATCATCGGCGCTCATGAAAAACCCTGTACGGTGTTGGCGGAGGAGAAAAGGTCGCACCTGATCCTTGCGGATCAGTTTATCTCGATCATCAAGGGAGCGAGATTAGATCGTTTTGACCGGAAAAAACAGTTCGAGACGATCCTTCACGTGATCGAAGAGGTCAGAGAAGGGCGGAGATATATCGTTTTTCCGGAAGGCGGATATGATGCAAATCATAATGAGGTTCAGAAGTTTTTGCCGGGCGCTTTTAATTATGCCACGAGAAGCAAGAGTCCGATCGTTCCGGTGGCACTGATCGATTCCTACAAAGTCTACGGGGTAAAGGGACTTGCCCCGGTAGAGACACAGGTTCATTTCCTGAAACCGATGTATTTTGAAGAATACCAGGGGCTGGATACGATGGCGATTTCGGATATTGTCAGAGACAGGATCGTGGAGACGATCAAGAAATTTAAAACAGTATAAGTTTATTACAAACAGCCGTTAAAAAACGGCTGTTTTTTGTGCTAAATGGCAGAGGTAGAAGAAAAATGTCTGTGCAAAATGATAAAAAACAAGTAGAAAAGTACGCACTATATTGGAAATAGTGGCGAAAAAAGAAAGGCTCTGCTATAATAACCTTGTACATTGGCCTTATTTGTATGCAGTGATCTTCGGATGGATCACAAAAAGAGAGAGGAAGGGGGCAAGAATATGATCACATGGAATCTGCCCTATTTGTCAAACGGAAATTTTCGGGAAGCGATCCGGCGCCTTCAACTGGATGGTGAACGGAGAGATGTTCTCGTGCGTATTCATACGGCTGTCCACCGTGCGGAGGAAGCGGTGGAGCTGGCGGCTTACGTGAAGGAATTGATACCGGGAGCGAAGATCTTTGGTACGACTACGGCGACGATCATACATCGCGGCCGTTTGCTTCAAAACCAATGCATTATTTCCATCACGATGCCGGATGAGGGAGCGATTCATACGCAGATGATCGATACGGTGGACAAAGAGGGGAACGCGATAGCGGCGGATGCGCTGGCAAAACACCTGGGAGAGAGTGTGGATCCGGAGAATACGTCGTTTGTTTTAACTTTTTCTACGGCGAACTATTATGATATAAACCGTTTTGTGGAAGCCTGCAATGACACGATGCCCGGGGTTAAGATGATCGGAGGATTGAGCGCGGTTCCACAGTCGGCGATAGGGGCGTTTGAACATACGGGTTTCGTTTTCGATGAGACCGGAGCAACAAACCGGGCCATCCTGACAGCAGTTGTGGAAGGGAAGCCGGAACACAGTATCGTACGCTATGTGACCGGAGCAGAGGCGTACGGTGAAACGCGTGCCGTGGACGAAGCTGACGGCAATGAGATCATTTCGACGGGTGGACGAAACGCGGCGGAAAGATTTTTGAGTTATGTGGGCAGCCGCCTTAAGGATGAACCGGAGCTCGGAAATCTCTTCCCATACGTATATGCGGATGCACCGGATATTCCTTATATACTTATGTATCGTGAGGAAGACGGAGAAGGGCACGTTTATGCCAACCACAATGTTGTGCCCGGCAAAAAGGTAAGAAGGGCTCTGATCTATGACCGCAAGATTGAAGTGCACTCCAGACGGATGTATTCTGATATAGAAAAGTTTGAGTATGCGCAGACCATTTTTGCCTATGGCTGTTTTGCAAGGTTATCTTTGTATCCGAATTCCTCCAGATGGGAGCTCTCTCCTTATGAGGAGACGGATATCTGCGGATGTATCACGGCAGGTGAGATCGTTAACGACAGAGGGAAAAATTATTTTGCCAATTGCGCGTTGACACTGTGCGTAGCCGGTGAGACGAAAAAGAAGGCGAAGTTAAACGAATACCCCTTCCGCTACACGGAGTCTTTGTTTAAAGACAATGAACCTTTGTTAAATTACCTGATCTATCTCGAAGAGGAAGGGCATTTGGGACATGAAACGGATATGGAGGAGAGCAGCCGCCGCCTGTTAAAGGCCTTCGGAGAAAAGCTCTTAACGGAGGAGACGGACCGGATTTCCAACATGGCAAGCCTGATGAGGGATATGCGCTATCATAGTTGCGACCGGGTATGTATGATCCATATTCCGGAGACATCGATGATGAAGACGATGTTCGGAGAAGAGGCGGTTTCCATGAGGCGGCGTCGTTTTATCCGCGAGTGCGTGGAGTATTCCGGCAGCAGGGGATATGCGATCTATGAAGTGGATAACTGGACGGTTGCGGTCGGGTCGCACTCCTACCGTGAGTCCTACGCGGAGTTCGAAAAAAAGATGCGTGAACTCCAGGGGATCCTTCAGAAGAGAGATGAGGATCGATTCCCGATCATCCCGTATTTTTGCCTGATCAACGGCTGCACGACCGACAATGTGATGGATACATACAATATGGCTTTGTTTGAGATGCAGGCCAAACACCGTTCCTTTTCGGCGTATGAAGGCGGCAGCAAGGTGGTGGATGAGGAAGCGTATCGCGAGCGTTATCGCATGATCGAAGTGATCCTCTCCGCGGTGGAGCAGGATGGTGTGATCCCGTATTACCAGGGTGTGCATCACAATCAGAAGAACGTCATCCGCCATTATGAGGCGCTGATGCGGCTTAGGGATGATGACGGAAACATCTATGTGCCGGGGCAGTTTATGGATATCGCCAGAGAGTTTGGTATGATGTATGAGAAATTGTCGCGCATGATGCTTGGGAAGGTTTTTGAACGCTTCAGGGATGTTGATGATATCAAGGTTTCCATGAATCTCGGAGTGCGGGATGTACGGAATGATGAAATGATGAATTTTATCTACGAGAAACTGGCGGAGGTCAAACATCCGGAGAACTTTATCTTCGAGATTCTGGAAGATGAGGATATAGAGGATTATGATCGTATCTACAGCGTAGTGGAAAGACTCCACCGCCTGGGCGGGAAGATCTCTTTAGATGATTTCGGAAGCGGGTATTCCAACCTGCAGCATGTGATCAATCTGAAGGTGGATTATTTAAAGATTGACGGTTCCATAGTAAGGAACTGTACGAAAGATGAACGCTGTGAGCGTATGATTTCCATGCTGAGCACCTGGCGTGATCGCGGTGCCGGCAAGATGCAGATCATTGCGGAGTTTGTAGAAAACGAAGAGATACAGGGTATTCTGCTAAAATACGGAATAGATTATTCTCAAGGGTATCTTTTCTCGGAACCGGGACCGAATCTGATGTCTGAATAGGGGGTACGAAGACAATGGAAAAAACAAGGCGCAGGAAAACGATAGGACTTTTGGTGGGAGGAGTCAGCGATAATTATTCCATCTCCGTGATCAGGGGGATGCAGGAAGTCATCAAAGACAAGGACGTAAATATCGTGATCCTCCCGGGAAAGTATATCTTCCGCGATAAGGACAGCGGTCAGAGATACCAGTGGGAGTACCAGTATAACGCTCTCTTTAGTCTGCCCAATGCGGATAATATCGATGGATTGATCATCGCTGCTTCCAGCATATGTTCTCTTACCACCCGGAAGAATATGGAGAAATTTCTGGGCTTATACAGCGGGATCCCGATGGTGCTGATCGAAGAGGAACTGGAGGGATATGCCTCCGTTCGGGTGGATGATGAAAGCGGACTGCGCGCCGGCCTGGAGTATCTGATCGAGCAGGAAAACTGTAACCGGGTGTGTATGATCGGCGGCGATGATGACAATACAGTCGCGCTCGCAAGAAAGAAGATCTATCTGAAAGTGTTGGAAGAAAACGGTATTCCTTTTGAAGAACGCTATTTTGCCGCAGGAAATCTCTCGGAAAATGATACACAGGTATT
>CALDIE010000258.1 GCA_937901625.1 uncultured Lachnospiraceae bacterium | reverse complement strand
AAGGCAACCATGCGGACTGCGGACGGAGCCAGCACTACAACGACAGCCGCTACCACATGCTGAACCTCCACGCCACCTTCACGAAAGGGACGGTCGAGTTCCGCCTCTTCCAGTTCGCCAACAAGGGAAACGGCAGGCTTGGCGGATTGCATGCCGGGGAGCTTAAGAGCTACATCCAGCTTTGCCTCGCCCTTTCCGCACAGGCCAAGGCAGCCAAAAGCGCCAGCCCCAAGCAGCCGCAGGTGGAAAACCCCAAATACGCGATGAGAACCTGGCTCCTTCGCCTCGGCTTCATCGGCGAGGAGTTTGAAACCGCCAGAGACATCCTGACAAGGAACCTTGCAGGGGACGCGGCCTTCCGGAACGGAAGAGCCACCTGCTAAAGAAGGAGACAGCCTCCTCCTACCGAAACCGCCACCGGGCGGTCTTTCGGTGGTAGAAGGGTATCCCCTTCCAAATGAAAAAAGAAAGGATGGTGCAACAGATGAAATTTTACCTGGCTTATGGGAGCAACCTGTCGGTTGAGCAGATGCTGCATCGCTGCCCGGATGCGGTTTACGTCGGGACGGCAGAGATCAAAAACTACCGGCTTCTCTTTAAGGGCAGCCAGAGTGGAAGCTACCTGACGATCGAACCGAAGAAAGGCAGGACGGTGCCGGTGCTGGTATGGAAGGTCTCCGGTGCTGATGAGGAGGCGCTCGATCTTTATGAAGGGTATCCCCGCTTCTACAAAAAGGAGGAGATGGATATCGAGGTGAAGAGCCTGATCGATAAAACGGTGATCGGGACGGTGCGGGCATTCGTTTACATGATGGATCCGGAAAGGCAGCTCGGTCAGCCTACGCTTAACTACTACCGGATCTGCAGCGAGGGCTATGACCGGTTTGGTTTTGAGCAGAGGATCCTTGAAAAGGCCTACAGCGAAAGCTGCGGTAAGCAGCGCCCTGAGGGCAGGATCGACTGGTCACGCTTCACACTGATTGGAGGTAAGTCATGAAGTTTCCAAGTAGAGAAGAGGTCGAGAGACTGCGCAGGAAATACACGGTCGGATCCCGGATCGTGCTTGATGAGATGGACGATCCTTATACCAGGATCCCTGCAGGGACGCAGGGTGTTGTGACCGGGGTCGATGATGCTGGCAATATCCTCTGCCACTGGGATACGGGCAGCTCCCTTTCCGTCGCCTACGGGGCGGACAGGGCGCACCTTGTCGCCTCGGAGGAAGAGATCCGGGTTTCCCTTAACTGGCTCGGACGGCGGCAGGAAGCGGCCACAGGCGGCGGAACGTGCCCCAGATGCGGAGAGCCCCTTCTTTCCTTTAAGAGGCATGCCATAAGCAGGCGGGCGCACATCACGGTTTGTGATGAGTGCGGGACGGAGGAGGCACTGGAGGATGCCGGTTTCCTTCCCAAGTGGGAACTGGAGCGGTGGCACTGCGTCGGAATCTGGGAGGTCTGATATTGAGAATATTTTTCAATTTCATGACAAATAACACTTGCAATTTACCCTTTACAGAGCCATTAATGTTACAGCCCAAGGGGCACTACACTTAAGGAGGAATACCAATGAACGCAAAAGAACAGATGCTGAAGAAGGCAAGAACGATTGAGCTGGTCACGTTCCTTGCAGATAAGGGACGGACTACCGGAAAGAAGAAGGTGGCAGAGGTAAAGAACGAGAACCTTGCAGCAGCGATTACCGCAGATGAGCTTTTAAGACGGACAAAGGAAGAAGGACTCGTTTACGGAACCACAGCAAAAAGCCCCAGCATGTCTGAACTGGAGGATGATTACGCAGCGAGCCTTGTTACCTTCGCCCACAGCCTGCTGGAGGAGTACGTTTCCATCCGATCGATGGCAGAATGCGGGGAGTGCTTAGACCCGGAGGCGGGTGTTACGCCAGAGGCTCTTTTGGAGGAAGCGGAGGATTTCTACTACGCGGCACAGTGGATCTTAGAGTACACAGCACTCGGAGGATTTCTGACCAAGGATGCGTCGAAGGATGAGGCCTTTAGGCTTCTGGAAAAAGAACTGGGGAAAAAGGTGGAGTGATGCGATGGCATTGCTCCATTTTTTTACGGCAGCCGGACTGAGCGATCAGTTCGGCTGATGCCCTCTTATGGGGATAAACAGCACAAAACTGGCGATGTTTATTTGTCCAATATTTCACCGGGAATCCGGCAGAAATGACTTGCTATATGTGCCCGGCAGAGTGATTAATACACTACCAAAAGAAAACCACATGCCAAGGAGGAACCACCATGAAGAACGCATACTTTGAAGAGCTCAAGAAGATCGGAGCCGCATTTGAAGAGAAGCGGCAGGCGCACGAAAGCAAGAAGCAGCAGATCATTGACACCTGCGGCTGGGACAGCGAGGAGCTCAAAGCCTGGTACCGCGAAAAGGAAGAGATGGCCTTCCCGATCAGCGAAGGAGCCTGCAAGGCCTACAGAGCCTTCCGGACAACCGAAGAGAAAAACTCCAGCGAGTTTGAGATGGAGGATTTCCTTTGGGACCGCGAAGTCGCAGACTTCATCGACGCCTTAAGGAAGGCCGGGATCAAGACCTTTGCCTACACCAACCAGTCAACGGCGGTGATGGAAAACCTGCACGCCTTTGCGGCGAACGGCTGCACGATGACGGGGCTTTGCACGGTGACAAGGCAGGAACGGCGCTGGGGCGAGGATGAGACCACCGAGCACCCCGGAATCCGATTTGAACTTTAAGGAGGGATGAAATGAGCAGGAACAGCAGCATTTTCGACGGCTTTGAGCTGATCGAACCGGATACCACGCGGACAAAATATTTCTTTACGGTTCAGCGCAATACGCTTAATTTCTCGGTCGGCTGCATCGATTTTTTGGGAGAAGCCGAGTACGTACGGGTACTTAAGAACGAGAGGACAAACGAGCTGGCCATCATGGCAGCCGGTAAAACGGATGAGCATGCCACAAAGTTCTTCCGCAAATGGGGAAAGAAGGGAAGCTCACAGCGCGTGGCAAAGATCTGCAATCAGGATATCCGGCGATGGGTGATTGGCGCAGCGCAGAAAGGAGAGACCGACCACTTCTCTATTGAAGGCCGGGCGATTGAGGAAGAGGGAGCCATCATATTTGACCTGAGCAATCCCACTAAGCCCACAAAGAGCAGGATGAAACCATCGGAAAGAGCCTGAAAGAGGGCTCTTTTCGTTGTCAGTAATACACACTTTCACGGCCCGATATTTGTTCAATATATAAGCAGAAATGAGTTGCTATTACTTCCGCGTAGAGTGATTAATACAGTACCGAAAG